>JAKCEJ010000332.1 GCA_021838065.1 Pseudomonadota bacterium | reverse complement strand
CGCCGAGCGTGCCGCGCCGCTACCGCACCGTGCTCACACGCGACGAGCTCGATCAGTGGCTCGAGAAGCTCAGCGCCGCGCAGCTGATCGCCTTCGACACCGAGACCACGAGCCTGGATTACATGCAGGCGAGGATCGTCGGGGTGTCGTTCTGCATCGAGCCGGGGGAGGCGGCGTACGTGCCCCTGGCGCACGATTATGCGGGTGCGCCGCAGCAGCTCGACCGCGACGCGACGCTCGCTGCGCTGCGGCCGCTGCTCGAGGATCCGAGCCGCTCCAAGCTCGGCCACCATCTGAAATACGACGCGCACGTGCTCGAGAACCACGGGATCCACCTGGCGGGCATGCGTTACGACAGCATGCTCGAGTCCTACGTGTGGGACAGTGTGGCGACGCGGCATGACATGGACTCGGCGGCGCGCAAGTACCTCGGTGTCGAGACCATCCACTACGAGGACGTCGCCGGCAAGGGCGCCAAGGCGATCCCCTTCAGCCAGGTGCCGATCGAGCGGGCCGCCGAATACGCCGCCGAGGACGCCGACGTCACGCTGCAGCTGCACCGCAGCCTCTGGCCGAAGATCGCGAGCATCCCGGCGCTCGAGCGGCTCTACGAGGACATCGAGCAGCCGCTGGTGCCGGTGCTGCTGCGCATGGAGCGGCACGGCGTGCTCATCGATCGCGAGCGGCTGCACGCACAGAGCGGCGAGCTCGCCGCGCGCCTGCTCGAGCTGACGCGCCTGGCGCACGAGCAGGCCGGCGCGCCTTTCAACATCGACTCCCCGAAGCAGCTGCAGCAGGTGCTGTTCGAGAAGCTCGGGCTGCCGGCGCTGCGCAAGACGCCGAAGGGCCAGCCGTCCACCGCCGAGGACGTGCTCGAGGAGCTCGCGGGCGCCTATCCGCTGCCGCGCACCGTGCTCGAGTACCGCGCACTCGCGAAACTGAAGTCGACGTATACGGAGAAGCTCCCGGAGCAGATCAACCCGCACACGGGGCGGATCCACACGTCCTATCACCAGGCCGTCGCGCAGACCGGCCGGCTGTCATCGACCGACCCGAACCTGCAGAACATCCCAATCCGCACGCCCGAGGGGCGGCGCATCCGCCAGGCATTCATCGCGCCCGCCGGATGCGTGCTGCTCGCGGCGGACTACTCGCAGATCGAGCTGCGCATCATGGCGCACCTCTCGGGCGATGAGGGGCTGCTCGCGGCGTTCGCCGACGAGCGCGACGTCCACCAGGCGACCGCGGCGGAGGTGTTCGCTCAGGCGCTCGAGGCGGTCACGCCCGAGCAGCGCCGCCTCGCCAAGACGATCAACTTCGGGCTCATCTACGGGATGTCGGCGTTCGGGCTCGCGCGAGAGCTCGGCATCGACCGCGGCGCGGCCCAGCGCTACGTCGAGCGCTACTTCGAGCGCTATCCGGGCGTCAGGCGCTTCATGGACGAGACGCGCCAGAGGGCCCGGGAGCAGGGTTACGTGGAGACGGTGTTCGGGCGGCGGCTGTATCTGCCGGACATCCGCTCCGGCAATCCGCAGGTGCGCCAGTACGCCGAGCGCAGCGCCATCAACGCGCCCATGCAGGGCACGGCCGCGGACATCATCAAGCGGGCCATGATCGCGGTGGACGCGTGGTGCCAGCGCCACGCGGGGCGGGCGCGCCTGATCATGCAGGTGCACGACGAGCTGGTGCTGGAGGTGCCGCGCGAGCATCTCGAGGAGGTGCGCGAGGCGGTGCGCGGCCACATGACTGGGGCGGCAGCGCTGCGCGTGCCGCTGCGCGTGGAGGTCGGCGCCGGCGCCAACTGGGACGAGGCGCACTGAGCCGGGGCAGCCGTGCGCTCAGCCGCCGCCGTCCACAGCGATGCAGAGGTATTTGAGCTCGGTGTACTCGAGGATGCCGTGGCGCGAGCCTTCGCGCCCGATGCCCGACTCCTTGATGCCGCCGAACGGGGCGGCCTCGGAGGAGATGAGGCCGGTGTTCAGGCCCACCATGCCGTACTCCAGCGCCTCGGCGACCCGCCACGAGCGCGACAGATCCCGGGTGTAGAGGTACGCGGCGAGCCCGAACTCGGTATCGTTCGCCATGCGGATCGCCTCCTGCTCGGTCTCGAAGCGGAACACGGGCGCCACCGGCCCGAAGATCTCCTCGCGGGCCATGAGCATCTGCGCCGTGACGCCTTCGACCACCGTGGGCTCGAAGAAGGTGCCGCCGAGCGCGTGGCGATTGCCGCCAAGCACGATGCGCGCGCCTTTCCCGACCGCATCGGCCAGGTGACGCTCCACCTTGGCGAGCGCGCGCTCGTCGATCAGCGGGCCCTGATCGGTGGGGCCGGCAAGGCCGTCGCCGACGCGCAGCCTCGCGACCGCCTCGGCGAGCTTGCCGGTGAAGGCGTCATGGATGCCGCTCTGCACCAGCAGCCGGTTGGCGCAGATGCAGGTCTGTCCGCTGTTGCGGTACTTGCTGGTGACCGCGCCGCGCACCGCGGCGTCCACATCCGCATCGTCGAACACCAGGAACGGCGCATTGCCGCCGAGCTCGAGGGAGATCTTCTTCACCGTGCCCGCGCACTGCGCCATCAGCTTCTTGCCGACGGCGGTCGAGCCGGTGAAGCTCATCTTGCGCACCAGGGGATGCGTGGTGAGCGCCTCGCCGATGGCCTGCGCATCGTTGCCGGTGACGATGTTGAACACGCCCGGCGGGAGGCCGGCGCGCGCGGCGAGCTCGGCCAGCGCCAGCGCCGAGAAGGGGGTCTGGATCGCCGGCTTGCACACGAAAGTGCAGCCGGCCGCGAGCGCAGGTCCCGCCTTGCGCGTGATCATGGCCGAGGGGAAATTCCACGGCGTGATGGCCGCGGCCACACCGACCGGCTGGCGCAGCACCAGCAGACGCCGGTCGCCCTGGGGCGGCGGGATGATCTCCCCGTAGAGGCGCTTGGCCTCCTCGGCGAACCACTCGATGAAGGACGCCCCGTACGCGATCTCCC
>JAKCEJ010000041.1 GCA_021838065.1 Pseudomonadota bacterium | reverse complement strand
CTCGTTGTAGCGCTTCAGGCCCTGCAGACACGAAGGGCAGGAGGTGAGTATCTTCACGTGCCCGGCGCCGGCGGCGCGCAGCTTCTCGGCGCCGATGCGCACTTCCTCTTCCTTGCGGAAACGGACCTGCGTCGACACGTCCGGGCGCGTGAGGGCGAGCGTGCCGGACTCCCCGCAGCAGCGGTCGTTCTTCTCGATGCGGCCGTTGCGCGCATCGTTCATGAGCGCGTTGACCACCTTCAACGGATCATGGTGCTTCATCGGAGAGTGGCACGGGTCGTGATACATGTAGCGCGTGCCGGTCACCCCCTCGAGCCTCACGCCCTTCTCCATCAGGTATTCGTGGATGTCGATGATGCGCGACCCGGGGAAGATCTCCTCGAACTTGTAGCCCTGCAGCTGGTCGTAGCACGTGCCGCAGCTGACCACCACGGTGCGGATGTCGAGGTAGTTGAGCGTGTTCGCCACGCGGTGAAACAGCACCCGGTTGTCCGTGGTGATCTTCTCCGCCCGGTCGAACTGGCCGGCGCCCCGCTGCGGATAGCCACAGCACAGGTAACCGGGAGGCAGCACGGTCTGCACGCCCACGTGCCAGAGCATCGCCTGGGTGGCGAGCCCCACCTGTGAGAACAGCCGCTCCGAGCCGCAGCCGGGGAAATAGAACACGGCCTCAGTATCCGTGCTGGTCGCCGCCGGATCGCGGATCACCGGCACGTAGGCGGCGTTCTCGATATCGAGCAGCGCCCGCGCGGTCTTTTTCGGCAGACCGCCCGGCATCTTCTTGTTGACGAAATGCACCACCTGCTCGCGCATCGCGGGTCGGCCGGTGCTTGCCGGCGGGCGCTGGGTCTGCGCGCGCGCGAGACCCTTCAGCAGCCGGTTGCCGGCCCGCTGCGCCTTGTAGCCCCACTCGATCATCACCTTGCGGGTCAGGCGGATGGTCTCTGGTGAGGTGGCATTGAGGAAGAACATCGAGGCGGCTGTGCCCGGGTTGAAGCGCCGCTTGCCCATGCGCCGCAGCAGGTCGCGCATGGCCATGGAGACATCCCCGAAGTCGATGTCGACCGGGCAGGGCGAGAGGCACTTGTGGCACACCGTGCAATGGTCGCCGACGTCGGCGAACTCGTCCCAATGCCGGATGCTGACGCCGCGCCGCGTCTGCTCCTCGTAGAGGAACGCCTCGATCAGCAGCGAGGTGGCGAGGATCTTGTCGCGCGGGCTGTAGAGCAGGTTGGCGCGCGGCACGTGCGTGGCGCACACCGGCTTGCACTTGCCGCAGCGCAGGCAGTCCTTGACCGAATCGGCGATCGTGCCGATGGCCGACTGCTGCATGATCAGCGACTCGTGCCCGAGCAGGTTGAAGCTCGGGGTGTACGCGTTCGAGAGGTCCGCGCCCGGCATCAGCTTGCCGCGATTGAAGTGTCCCTGCGGATCGATGCGCTGCTTGTAGGCGCGAAACTCCCGGATCTCCTCTTCGCGCAGAAACTCCAGCTTGGTGATCCCGATGCCGTGCTCGCCGGAGATCACGCCGTCGAGCCGGCGCGCGATGGCCATGATGCGCGCCACCGCCGCGGTGGCCGAGTGCAGCATCTCATAATCGTCGGAGTTCACCGGAATGTTGGTGTGCACGTTGCCGTCGCCGGCATGCATGTGCAGGGCGACGAACAGGCGGCCGCGCAGCACCTGCTTGTGTACCTGCTCACAGGCGGCCAGAATTGGCGCGAACACGCTGCCGCCGAAGATCTGCCGCAGCGGCGCGCGCAGCTCGCGTTTCCAGGAGATACGGATCGTGCGGTCCTGCAGCAGCTCGAATATGCGTGTCCGGGGAGCCTGTGCCGCGCGCGCCCGCAGCTCATCGGGCGGCACCTCGGTGCCGAGGCGCACGAGTTCATCGACTCCCTCGCCGAGCGCGACGTCCATGTTCGCCGCGAGCCAGCGCCAGCGCGCGCTCGACCTCTCAAGCAGCTGGCGCGCCTGCTCGATCCGCTCGCCGATCACCTCCTCGTAGGGGAGGTTCGTCAGCTCCGGATCGTCGGCGGGCGCGAGCGGCAGCGGCGAGGCGAGCAGCCGTTGCAGCTCCTGCGCCAGCTTCAGCTTGTTGGCGATCGAAAACTCGATGTTGATGCGCTCGATCTCATCCGTGTACTCGCCCATGCGCTCGAGCGGCAGCACCACGTCCTCGTTGATCTTGAAGGCGTTGGTGTGCCGGGCGATGGCCGCGGTGCGGGCGCGGTCCAGCCAGAATTTGCGCCGGGCGTCCTCGCTGACGGCGATGAAACCTTCGCCGCTGCGCGCGTTGGCGAGGCGCACGACCGCCGAGGCGGCCGCGGCGACTTCGGCCTCTTCGTCGCCGACGATATCCCCGAACAGCGCCATCTTCGGCAGCGAGCCGCGCCGGGACTTGGTGGTGTAGCCGACCGCGCGCAGGTAGCGCTCATCGAGGTGCTCCAGTCCCGCGAGCCGCACGCCGCGCGGGATCAGGCTGTCCAGGTATTGCTTGATCTCCACGATGGCCGGCACGGCCTCGCGGGGCTGTCCGAAGAACTCAAGGCACACGGTGCGTGTGAAGTCCGGGCTGCGGTGCAGCACCCAGCGCGCACAGGTGATGATGCCGTCGCAGCCTTCCTTCTGCACGCCGGGCAGGCCGCCGAGGAACTTGTCGGTGACGTCCTTGCCGAGGCCGACCTTGCGGAACCTGCGCCCGGGGATGGCGAGGCGCTCGCGCCGCAGCTCGGGGGCCTCCTCGGGCCGATGGCGCCCGTCCTTCCAGATCAGATCGAACTCGACGGTCTCGACGTCGTGGATCTTGCCGCGATTGTGCGCCAGGCGGCTGACCTCGATCCAGTTGCCCTCGCAGTCCACCATGCGCCACCAGGCGAGATTGTCGACGGCCGTGCCCCACAGCACGGCTTTCTTGCCGCCGGCGTTCATGGCGATGTTGCCGCCGATGCAGGACGCGTCGGCCGAGGTCGGGTCGACGGCGAATACGAGGCCGCTCTGCGCGGCGGCATTCGCCACGCGGCGGGTCACCACGCCGGCCTCGGTGAGAATCGTCGCAATCGGCGTATCGAGCCCGGGCAGTGTGCGGGTCTCGATGGGTCCGAGCCGCTCGAGTTTCTCGGTGTTGATGACCGCCGCCAGCGGCGTCAGCGGCACCGCGCCGCCGGTGTATCCGGTGCCGCCGCCGCGCGGAATGAGGGTGAGCCCAAGCTCGATGCACTCGCGCACCAGCGCGGGAATCTCGGCCTCGGAGTCGGGCATCAGCACGACGAACGGATACTCGACGCGCCAGTCGGTCGCATCCGTGACATGCGACACGCGCGCATAAGCGTCGAAGCGGATGTTGTCCGCGCGGGTGTGGCGGCGCAGCGCGCGCAGCGTGCGGCGCCTGAGCGCCATCCACTCGTCGAAATCGCTCTCGAAGCTGCCCACCGCGCCGCGCGCGGCCGCGAGCAGCTCCCCGACGAGCTCATAGCGCTCGCCATCTGCGCTGTCGCGCCGGCGGTCGATCGCGTTCAGCCGGTGATGCAGCGCCTGGACCAAAAGACGCCTGCGGCGGGTGTTCTCGAGCAGATCGTCCTGCAGATACGGATTGCGCCGCACGACCCAGATGTCGCCGAGCACCTCGTAGAGCATGCGCGCCGAACGGCCGGTGCGCCGCTCTGCGCGCAGCTCCTCGATGACCGCCCAGTATCGCTCCCCGAGCAGCCGCACCACGATCTCGCGATCCGAGAAAGAGGTGTAGTTGTAGGGGATCTCGCGCAGCCGGGCCGGCTCGTCGGCGCGCGCCCCGCCGGCGCCCGACGGCACGGTGCTCGTTTCAGCGTTCATGCCCCATCCTGCGGTGCTTGGCGGCCTCAAGGCAAGGCGGTGCTGCCCATGAGATAGCGGTCGCACTCGCGCGCCGCTCCGCGGCCCTCCTCCATCGCCCAGACCACCAGGCTCTGCCCGCGCCGACAGTCGCCGGCGGCGAAGATCCCCGGTACGTTGGTCGCGAATGCGCCGTGCGCGGCCTCGACATTGGTACGCGGGTCGGTCGCGATGCCGAGCTCCGCGAGCAGCGGCTGTTCAGGGCCCGTGAACCCGAGCGCGAGCAGCACCAGGTCGGTGGGGATTTCCGCCTCGCTCCCGGCCACCTCCGCCGAAGCGAGCCGGCCGTCGGCCTGAGGCTGCCAGGTGATGCGTACCGTGGTGAGCGAGTGCACGCCCCGCTCGGCATCGCCGTTCACACGCTTGACGGTCGTGACATAGGCGCGCGGATCGGCGCCGAACACCGCGGCGGCCTCCTCCTGGCCGTAATCGAGCCGATAGACCTTGGGCCACTCGGGCCAGGGGTTGTCGGAGGCGCGATCCATCGGCGGTTGCGGCAGGATCTCGAGCTGCCTCAGGCTCTTGCAGCCCTGGCGCATCGCCGTGGCGACGCAGTCGGTGCCCGTGTCGCCGCCGCCGATGACCACGACATGCCTGCCTGCGGCGTGCACGGGGCTGCGCTCGGGGCCGCCATCGAGCAGCGCCTTGGTGCTCGCCGTGAGGTACTCCATCGCGAAGTGCACGCCCTTCAGCTTGCGGTTTGCAACGGCGAGATCGCGGGGCTGCGTCGCCCCCGTGCACAGCACGATGGCGTCGAAATCCTTGCGCAGAAGCTGCGCTTCGACGTTCTCGCCGACGTGGGCGTTGCACACGAACTTGACGCCTTCCCGCTCCATCAGCTCGATGCGCCGTAGCACGACATCCTTCTTGTCGAGCTTCATGTTCGGAATGCCGTACATCAGCAGGCCGCCCGGCCGGTTCTCGCGCTCGAGCACCGTGACGCTGTGCCCCGCGGTATTGAGCTGAGCGGCCGCCGAGAGTCCCGCCGGTCCCGAGCCGATGACCACCACACGCTTGCCGGTGCGGCTCGCCGGAGGCTCCGGCGCGATCCAGCCCTGATCCCACCCCTTGTCGGCGAGCGTGGCCTCGATGGTCTTGATGGCGACCGGCGGGTCGTTGATGCCGAGCACGCACGAGCCCTCGCAGGGCGCCGGGCAGACCCGGCCGGTGAACTCCGGGAAGTTGTTGGTCTTCAGCAGCCGCGCGAGCGCCTCGCGCCACAGGCCGCGGTAGACGAGGTCGTTCCACTCGGGAATCAGGTTGTGCAGCGGGCACCCCGACGCCATGCCCGAGACGAGCTTGCCGGTGTGGCAGAAGGGTACGCCACAGTCCATGCAGCGGGCGGCCTGATTGCGCAGTCGCTTCTCGTCCATGTGGTGATGGAACTCGCTCCAGTCCCGCACGCGCTCGAGCGGCGCGCGGTCCACCGGGAGTTCACGCAGATATTCGATGAATCCAGTCGGCTTGCCCATCAGGTACTCGGTATGGCTGTCAGTTTCCGCCGACGCGCGCCAGGTCGTGGGCGTTGTCCTCGAAGGCCACCATGACGGCCTCCTCGCCGGTCAGCCCCTGGCTGTGCGCGCGCTGCAGCGAGGCGATGGCGCGCTTGAAGTCCTTCGGCACCACGGCGACGAACCGCGCGACGAGCCGGCTCCAGTTCTCGAGCACATGGCGCGCCCGGGCGCTGCCGGTGTACTCGCGATGCCGCTCGATCATGGCGCGCACCCGCGCGATCTGCTCGGGGTCCTCGAGCGCCTCCAGGCCCACCATCTGCCGGTTGACGTGCGCGGAAAACTCGCCCGTCTCATCGAGCACATAGGCGATGCCGCCGGACATGCCGGCGCCGAAGTTGCGCCCGGTCGGCCCCAGCACCACCACGTTGCCGCCGGTCATGTATTCGCATCCGTGGTCGCCGACCGCCTCGACGACCGCATCCGCGCCGCTGTTGCGCACCGCGAAACGCTCGCCGGCCATGCCGCAGATGTAGGCCTCGCCGGCGGTCGCGCCGTAGAGGCCCACGTTGCCGATGATGATGTTCGCCTCCGGCGCGAACGGCGAGCCGGCTGGCGGATAGACGATGATCCGCCCGCCCGAGAGGCCCTTGCCGACGTGATCGTTGGCATCGCCCTCGAGCACGAAGGTCATCCCCGGCGGCATGAACGCCGCGAAGCTCTGCCCCGCCGTCCCCTTGAAGTGAATCCGGATGGTGTCGGGCGCGAGTCCCGCCGGACCGTGCCGCCGCGTCACCTCGCTGCCGGTGATGGTGCCGACCACGCGATGCACGTTGCGGATCGGCAGCTCGGCGCGCACTTTCTCCCCGCGCTCGATCGCCGGCCGGCACAGCGGCAGGAGCGTCGTCACGTCGAGAGACTTCTGCAGCCCGTGATCCTGGGCGATCTGGCGGAAGCGGCCGACCTCCTCGCCGACGTCCGGCTGATAGAGGATGTTGCTGAAGTCGAAGCCCTTGGTCTTCCAGTGATCGATGGCCTTCTTCGGCCGCAGCCGGTCGACCCGTCCGATCATCTCGTTCACCGTGCGGAACCCGAGCTCGGCCATGATCTCGCGCATGTCCTCGGCGATGAAGCGCATGAAGTTCACGACGTGCTCGGGCTTGCCGGCGAACTTCTCACGCAGCCGCGGATCCTGTGTGGCGACCCCGGCCGGACAGGTGTTCAGGTGGCACACGCGCATCATGATGCAGCCGAGCGCCACCAGCGGCGCGGTGGCGAAGCCGAACTCTTCGGCGCCAAGGAGCGCGGCGATCGCCACGTCCCGGCCGGTCTTCAGCTGGCCGTCCGCCTCGATGGTGATGCGGCTGCGCAGGTTGTTCAGCACCAGCGTCTGGTGCGTCTCGGCGACGCCCAGCTCCCAGGGCAGTCCCGCATGCGTGATCGAGGTCTGCGGCGAGGCGCCGGTGCCGCCGTCATGGCCGCTGATCAGCACCACGTCGGCATGCGCTTTGGCGACACCCGCGGCGATCGTGCCGACACCGACTTCGGAGACCAGCTTGACGCTGATGCGCGCGTCCCGATTGGCGTTCTTCAGGTCATGGATCAGCTCGGCCAGGTCCTCGATCGAGTAGATGTCGTGATGCGGCGGCGGGGAGATCAGGCCCACCCCGGCGGTGGTATGGCGCGTCTTGGCGATCCAGGGATAGACCTTGGTGCCGGGCAGCTGGCCGCCCTCGCCGGGCTTGGCGCCCTGGGCCATCTTGATCTGCAGCTCCCGGGCGTTGACCAGATACTGGCTGGTTACGCCGAAGCGTCCCGAGGCCACCTGCTTGATCGCGCTCGCCTTCGAGTCGCCGTTCGCCAGCGGCTCGTAGCGCGCCGGGTCCTCGCCGCCCTCGCCGGTGTTGCTCTTGCCGCCGATGCGGTTCATGGCGATCGCCAGCGTCTCGTGCGCCTCCTGGCTGATCGAGCCGTACGACATCGCGCCGCTCTTGAAGCGCTTGAGGATGCTCTCAACCGGCTCGACCTCCTCGATCGGCACCGGCTCGAACGGCACGAACTCGAGCAGCCCGCGCAAGGTCGCCAGCTGCTTCGACTGATCGTCGATCAGCTGCGCATAGGACTTGTACGTCGCGTAGCTGCCGGTGCGCACCGCCTTCTGCAGGCGGTGGATGGACTCGGGGTTGAACAGGTGGTACTCGCCCTCGGCGCGCCACTGGTACTGGCCGCCGGCATCGAGCGTGTGCTCGTTGCTGTAGGGCGGGAACGCCGCGCGATGGCGCTTGAGCACCTCCTGGGCGACCGTCTCCATGCCGATGCCCCCGATGCGCGAGGCGGTCCCGGTGAAGTACTGGTCGATGACGTCCTGGCGCAGCCCGACGGCCTCGAACACCTGTGCGCCGTGGTAGCTCTGGATCGCGGAGATGCCCATCTTGGACATGACTTTGACCACGCCCTTGGTCGCCGCCTTGACGAAGTTCTTGCACGCGAGCGTGGTGTCGACGTGGGTGATCTGGCCCTCGCGGATCATGTGCTCGAGAGTCTCGAAGGCGAGGTATGGGTTGATTGCCGAGCAGCCGTAGCCGATGAGCAGCGCGAAATGATGCACCTCACGCGCCTCGCCGGTCTCGAGCACGATGCTGACGCGGGTGCGCAGCCCCTCGCGGATCAGGTAGTGGTGCAGGCCGCTCACGGCAAGCAGCGCCGGCACCGCGGCGAAATCCCGCGACACGCCCCGGTCGCTGAGCACGAGGATATTGACCTCCTCGTCCTCGATCATGCGCCGTGCCGCCAGACACAGCTCCTCCATCGACTTGATCAGGCCCTTTTCCCTGCGCGTGGCGCGGAACAGGATCGACAGCGCGCCCACCTTCAGTCCCGGCAGCGATAGGCGCCGCACCTGCGCGAACTCCTCGTTGGTGAGAATCGGGCCGGTGAGCTCGAGCCGGCGGCAGTCGGCCGGCTGCGGCCTGAGCAGGTTCCCCTCCGAGCCGAGCCACACCTCGGAGGCTGTGATCAGCTCCTCGCGGATGCAGTCGATCGGGGGATTGGTGACCTGCGCGAACAGCTGCTTGAAATAGTCATACAGCAGGTGCGCCCGCTGCGACAGCGCCGCGAGCGGCGTGTCGTTGCCCATGGATCCGACCGCCTCGACGCCGTTCCTGGCCATCGGGGCGAGCAGCATGCGCTGATCCTCGAACGTGTAGCCGAAGGCGATCTGCCGCTGCAGCAGCGTCTCGGGATCGGCGGCCGGCACTTCCGAGACCGGCGGCAGGTCCTTCAGATACACCAGGTGCTGCTCGATCCACTGCCGGTACGGATGGCGCACCGCGATCGTGCGCTTGATCTCCTCATCGTCGATGATCCGGCCCTGCTCGGTGTCGACCAGGAACATCCGGCCCGGCTGCAGCCGTCCCTTCTGCACCACCGCCTCGGGCGGCACCTCGAGCACGCCGGCCTCGGAGGCCATGATGACCAGGTCATCTCGTGTGACGTAGTAGCGCGAGGGTCGCAGGCCGTTGCGGTCGAGGACCGCCCCGATCTGCTTGCCGTCGGTGAAGGCGATCGAGGCCGGGCCGTCCCACGGCTCCATGAGGCTCGAGTGGTACTGGTAGAACGCCCGGCGGTCCTCGTCCATGGTCTCGTGGTTCGACCAGGGCTCGGGGATCAGCATCATCATGGCGTGCGCCAGGGGGCGGCCCGAGAGCACGAGCAGCTCCAGGGTGTTGTCGAGCATGGCCGAGTCGCTGCCGTTGGGGTTGACCACCGGCAGGATCTTCGGGGTGTCCTCCCCGAACAGGTCCGAGTCGAACAGCGCCTCTCGCGCCTGCATCCAGTTGAAGTTGCCGCGCAGGGTGTTGATCTCGCCGTTGTGCGCCAGGTAGCGGTACGGGTGCGCGCGGTCCCAGCTCGGGAACGTATTGGTGCTGAAGCGCGAGTGCACCAGTGCGAGGGCCGTCTCGACCGCCGGGTCGGTGAGATCGGGGTAGTACTGCGCGAGCTGCTCGGTGAGCAGCATGCCCTTGTAGACGATGGTCTTGTGCGAGAGGCTGCAGAGGTACCAGTGCTCGGCGCCGTCGATGGTCGAGGCGCGGATCTCGCTGTAGGCGCGCTTTCTGATGATGAACAGTTTGCGCTCGAACTCGGCCGCATCGCGCACCTGCGGGCCGCGGCCGATGAACACCTGGCGGATGAACGGCTCGCCGGACTTGGCGGTCTCGCCCAGCATGGAATTGTTCGTCGGCACGGTGCGCCAGCCGAGCATGATCTGGCCCTCGGACTGGACGATGTGCTCGAAGAACTCCACGATCCGCCGCCGCAGGGTGGGGTTGCGCGGCAGGAAGATCAGGCCGCTGCCGTACTCGCCGGGGGCGGGCAGGCTGAGATGGTTGCGCCGCGTGATCTCGCGCAGGAAGGCATGCGGCAGCTGGATGAGCACCCCGGCGCCGTCGCCGGTGTTGGTCTCGCAGCCGCACGCGCCGCGGTGCTTGAGGTTGCGCAGCAGCTGGATGCCCTGCTCGAGGATGCGGTGGGATTTGCGCCCCTTGATGTCGACCACGAAGCCGACGCCGCAGGCGTCGTGCTCGTACCACGGGTCATAAAGCCCCTGCTTGCCGGGGGCACCCTGGGGGCGGCGCGTCGGCCCGGGGGCGGCCCGGGGCGCTCGCGCCACAGCGCTGCGGCGCTGATGTCGCATGATCGGCCTCATTGGTTGGTGGATCCGGCCAAAGCCGCCCGAAACGGCGTCTCGCCGGAGTGTCCCATCGCCCGCCCCGACGGCAGGACGGTCCGCGCGGCGGGCCGGGCCCGCCGCGCCGCCCGCCCGCCGGCACGGCGAGCTGCTGGGCAACGCTTGCGGGGGCGCGCGCTCCGTGGCACCGGCGGCAGCCCCGATGGGTCCGGGGGATGCGTCTCGCCGGTGGCTCCCGCATGACTCAAGTTGAATGAGGCGGATCGCGCCGCGCCCTGTCGCTCTCACTCGATGGGAGCCGGGCAGCGGAAGCGGTTAATGCCGCCGATATGACCCCGATCATATCCGTCTGCGCCGACGGGTCAATGCCGGCGGAGCGGTTTTCGGGGGATTCAGAAAAATTTATCTGGTGCGGCGCTAGGGGCCCGTCGGGGACGGCTCGGGCCGCGCCGCAGCGGCCCGCTCCAGGATCAGCCGCTGCGTCGGGTAGGCGAACTCGATCCCCCGCCGGTCGAACTCACGGTGCAGCTTCAGGTGGATCTCCTGCTGGATGTCCATGTGGCGGGCATACTCCGCGGTGAGTACGTAGTACACCGTCTCGAAATCCAGCGAGACGGCGCCGTGCGCACTGAAGTGGCTGCGGTCGAAGCGGGTGCCGGGGATCGCCTCGATGATGCCCCGCACGATGCCGGGGATCTGCTCGATCTGTTGCACCGGCGTCTCGTAGGTCACCCCGATGGTGAACAGCACCCGCCGCTCGGTCATGCGCCCGTAGTTGCGCAGGCGGCTCTTCAGCAGATCGGCGTTCGCCAGAATGATCTGCTCGCCGGAGATGCTGTGCAGGCGCGTGCTCTTGATGCCGATGTGCTCGACGGTCCCGGAGAAGGCATCCACCGCGACGAAGTCGCCGACGAAGAACGGCTGATCGAATGTGATCGAGAGCGAGGCGAAAAGGTCCCCGAGGATGCTCTGCAGCGCCAGCGCCACGGCGACGCCGCCGACCCCGAGGCCGGCCACCAGCGTCGTGATGTTCACGCCCAGGTTCTCGAGCGCCATCAGCACGACCAGCACCCACACGAGCGCCTTGGCGATGAAGCCGATGACCGCGAGCGAGCTCGCCGCGATGCGATCGTCGGCGTGACGCATCTGGCGGTTGCGCTCGAGCCACCAGCTCACCGCCACGCTCGCCCATACCCCGATCTGCCAGAACGACACCACGGTGAGCGCCGAGTCGATGAGCTCGCGTCCGCGCGGCGGCAGATGCAGGAACTGCAGGCCGACAAACACCGCCACGGCCGCGAGAAACACCGTCTTGGTGCGGCCCGCCAGATCGAGCGGCAGCTCCATCAGGTCGGTGCGGCCCGCCTCCCGGGCGCGCCGGTAGTAGTGGCTCGCGATGCGCCGCGCGAGCAGCGCCGCCCCGAGCAGCACGAGCGCCGCGCCCGCGCCCTGCAGCAGATTGAGCGGCGCGCTGCGCAGAATGGGCAGCAGAATGAGCAGATGCAGATGTTTCACGGTGCAAGATTAGCGCAATCCGCAAACGCCTGCCCGCGGTGCGTTGTGCGGCGCGCGCCGTCCGGCTACCCTTGCGCGCATCGGGCGCGAGTCGCGCCGTGCGAAGTTGAGTCACTTCATTGCCAGTCCGCCCCCGCCAGAACGCCGCACCGCGCGCGGCCGGAGCCGGCGCCCCTCGCGCCGCGATCGAATTGCACACGCTGCAGGATCTGCGCACGGTGGTCGGCTCGGCCCGGCGGCATGACGCCCGCATCCGGCGCGCCACCGGCATCTCCGGCTCGCAGCTGTGGGCGCTCGATGAGGTCGCACACGCCGCCGGCATCACCGTCAATGCGCTTGCCCGCCGCCTCGCGCTGCACCAGACGACCGCGAGCAACCTCATCAACGCGTTGGCCGAGCGGCGGCTGATCCGCCGCTCGCGCGACCAGCGCGATCAGCGTGTGGTGCATCTGCACGTCACGCCCGAAGGCGCGCGGCTGCTGGCGCGCTCGCCGCAGCCGTGCAGCGGCCTGCTGCTCGATGCGCTGCGCCGGATCGGCGCGCGCGATCTAAACACGCTCGCCCACAGCCTCGCGGTTCTGCTCGGCACGATGCGCCAGGCGGCGCCTGCGGCCGCAGGCGAGCTTCTCCTCGGCGAATAGCTCCGCCACACTCCGGTTGCGCTCGGGGTCGCGGCTCTATATCCTTATATATTCTGACAAATATATTATCATACGGTCTCGGGCGGCCAGGAGGAACGGCCGCTGCGCAACCAGATAAACGACCGGCGACGGCGCCGCACGGTCGCTCTCAAGGAGACACGCATGCAACAGTACGCCACGCTCAACGCGTCGAAGGCGAACTTCGACAACATTTACGACCAGCCGGATCCGCGCGGTTATTTCTCGGTGCTCGGCGCGCTCGATTACATGATCCCGGATGTCGCCGAGCCCGTCATCCGCCAGCTCCTGCGCGCGCGCGAGAAGCGCCTCGGCAGGCCGCCGGCCGTGCTCGATGTCGGCTGCTCGTACGGCATCAACGCCGCCGTGCACCGCTTCCCGCTCAGCTTCCGCCGCCTGCGCCTGCGTTACGCCAATCCTGACATGGCGGCGGTCGAACCCGAGGAGCTCGCACGGCTCGACCGCAGCTACTACGGAAGCTGGCCGCAGACCGGCACTGCGCGCTTCATCGGGCTCGACGTCTCGGCGCCGGCCGTGCGCTATGCGGTTTCGGTCGGGCTGCTCGAGGGCGGCGTGATCGCCAATCTTGAAAACGGCGAGCCGCGGCCCGAGGACCGCCCGTCGCTGAGCCGCGCCGACGTCGTGCTCTCGACGGGATGCGTGGGTTATGTCACCGAGCGGACTTTCGCGACCATCCTGAACGCGACCGAGCGGCCGCCGTGGGTCGTGTCGTTCGTGCTGCGCATGTTTCCCTACGAGGCCATCGCCGCGACGCTCGCCGAGTGGGGCCTCGTGACCGAGAAGCTCGCCGGCGCGACCTTCGTGCAGCGACGCTTCCGCGACCTGACGGAATTCGG
>JAKCEJ010000331.1 GCA_021838065.1 Pseudomonadota bacterium | reverse complement strand
CCAAGGGCTTCGCGCAGGGCGTTGATCTCGTGATCGGATTCCTCGATCAACTTCTGATAGCTCGTCGTGTCGATTCCGAGTCTGCGGACGGCCGCCACGTCATGCATGTTCAGCTCCAGCGTCTCGGGGTGCTCCTTGAACGCGCTCAGCAGCTGACTCACAGTGAGCACGTCGGTCAGATCGGGCGTTCCGGAACTCTTGCGCTCCAGGTCCTCGTAATCGCTGACCGCCGCGACGATCTCCTCGGCCATCTCCCAGTTCTCGAGCAGCGCCTTGGCGATGGGCGCATGCCACTCGCGAACGATGGCGCTGTAGACGGCCGGATCAGCCAGCAGCTTCGGATAGCGGGTCACGCGGGTAAGAATGTAGAGCTTGCCGAAGCCGTGCATCAGGCCGGCAAGCATCGCGGTGTCCGGATTGACCCGGCTGAAGCGCTTGGCGACCACGTAGGACATCGCTGCGACCGAGGCGCTCGATTGCCACAGGTCATCGAGCGGCTGCTCGAGGCCCTTCAGTCCGTCGCTCTTTTTCAGCTGCGACATCGCGAAGGCGATCGCGGCGCTGCGCACCATGTTGAACCCGAGGCGCGCGATCGCGGTGCGTAGATCGGTGATCGCGCGGCCGCTGATATTGATTGCCGCGGAATTGGCGATCTGCAGCAGCCGCGCGGCGAGCATCGGTTCGGAGCCGACCACGCGAACGACCTTCTCCTGGCTGACCTCATCGTCGGCTAGCACCTGGCGCACGCGCAGGGCGATGTCCGGAAAGCTCGGCAGCTCGACCTTGCCCTTGGAAAGCTCGCCGGCCAGCGCCTGCACGAAGGCGAAAACGTTGGCGTTGCCGGTCGCGGCGGCAGAGGTGGTGATCTGGGGGGCGGGAGTACTCAATGGTGGGGCCTCATCTTACATTGTGCTTATCGGCGGACGGCTGGCGGACTTGATAGCATCCTGGATATCTTATTGATTTGTCTCAGCTTACACTTGAGCTCGGTATTGCCCGGGACTCGCGCGTGATGTCCATCGTCTCAGCAAGTGAGCGGATCTTGCCGGCAATGTGATCGAGTGGCAGGACATGCTCAGCGGCACCCAGGGCGACCGCCTCGCCCGGCATGCCCCAAACCACGCTCGTGAGCTCATCCTGGGCGATCGTGCGGCTGCCGCTGTCGAGCATCTCCTTCAGGCCTCGCGCGCCGTCCTTGCCCATGCCGGTGAGCAATACGCCGATGGCGTTGCGACCGCCATTCTGAGCGACCGAACGGAACAGCACATCCACCGAGGGCTTGTGCCGGTTGACCGGGACACCGTCATCGAGCCGGCACACATAGCGGGCGCCGTCTCGCACCACGAGCAGGTGCCTGTCGCCTGGGGCGATGTAGGCATGGCCGGCGAGAATCTGCTGACCGTCCTCGGCCTCGGACACCGACACGGCGCAGCAGTCGTTCATGCGCCGCGCGAACGGGCCGCTGAACGCTTTGGGAATGTGCTGGGCGATCACTACGCCGGGGCTGTCGGGCGGCAGCCGGGTGAGCACCTCCTTGATCGCTTCGGTGCCGCCGGTGGAGGCGCCGATGGCGATGATGTGATCGGTCGTGCGCAGGGTCCGCAGCGTTTCGCTGCGCGGCAGGACGGCGTCGGCACTGTGGGAGGGCCCGGGCCGGAATGTGGCGCGGCGCGGATCGAGCGCCCGAACGCTCGCGCACGCGGCAGTGCGGATCTTCTCGGCGAGCTCGTCCCGGTACTCCGTGAAGGTTACTGCCAGATCGATCTTCGGCTTCGGCAGATAATCAACCGCTCCGAGCGAGAGCGCGTCCAGCGTCACGTCGGCGCCGCGCTCGGTGAGGGAAGAAACCATGACCACCGGCATCGGCCGCAGTCGCATCAGATTGCGCAGAAAAGTGATGCCGTCCATGCGCGGCATCTCGACATCGAGGGTGATCACGTCGGGATTGAGACGCTTGATCTTTTCCCGCGCCGCATGCGCGTCAGCGGCTGCTCCAACGACTTCGATGTCCTTTGCCGCACTCAGCATCTCGGTGAGCAGCGTTCTCACCAGAGCCGAATCGTCGACGATCAGAACGCGGATGCGCTGGCGCGACCCGGCCGCCGCCGGCTCGCCCGAGAGATGCCCGCCGTGGTGCATCATTCGAACAGTTCCACGTCGCCGCCGGCGCTGTGACGGCCCAGGCTCTCGAGGTACAACTGCTCGTGACGGCTGATGATTCGATTCTCGACCGGGCGCAGCTTGCGCAACCGCGCCCGTCCGGTCACCGGGAAATAGATCACCTTGCGCGGTTGCGTGCCGCCGAGGTCCTCGGCGGCCACCCGGTAGCCCTCGATCTGCAGATAGTTGCGGATGAAGCGGATGTTTCGTCCGCCGACGTCGGTCATGGCGGCCAGAATCCGTCCGCCGCCGAACAGCTTGATCTCCAGCCGCTCGCGCGCCGCGCCGAGCTTCAAAAGGTCATTGACCAGGCTTTCCATCGCGTATGAACCGTAGCGCGTCGAGAGTCCGACGGCCGGATCCAGCCAATCGTTCTGTCCCACGGCGACGTCCTCGGGCAGCATGAAATGGTTCATCCCGCCGATTCCGCGCTCGGGATCTCGCACGCACGCCGAAACGCACGAGCCGAGCACCGTGCTGATCGCCTCATCGCCGCGCGTCACGTAGTACTCGCCGGGCAGAATCTTCACGGTCCAGCCGTTCTCGCGGTCCCAATGAGGCTCGAATTGCTCGAACCCCGGCAGCCGCGCGGGCAGCTCGGGCGCAGGCGAGCGAGACTCAGATGCGCCGGTAGATGGATTTACCGATAAGCGCATAACTTTCGCTGACCTTGAAGAGATTTTCGGAATGTCCGAGGAACAACAGATCGCCGGACCGCTGCAGCCGGCTGATACGCGCGAACAGATCGCGCTGCGTGTCCTTGTCGAAATAGATCAGCACGTTGCGGCAGAACACCACGTCCAATGGTCCCTTCATCGGCAGAGACTGCATCAGATTGAGCTGCTTGAACGTGACCA
>JAKCEJ010000330.1 GCA_021838065.1 Pseudomonadota bacterium | reverse complement strand
AGCGCACCGAGGCGATGCGCCGCAGCTCGGCGAGGACGGACTGGTTGGCGGCGTTGATGGCGAGCGCGCGGTGAACGAACACCCAGTCCGCAAAGACCCCTCGCGCGGTGGCCGCGAGGCGCAGCCGCAGCGCCTCGAGGTCGTGACGCGCCACCTCCGCATCCGCTTGCGCGATCTCCCTGCGCGCCTCGAGCGTGCCCCACCCGGGCAGGGCCTGACTCACCTCGATGTCCTCGCCCGTTCCCGTGGCGCTGCCGAAGGTGCGCGGTGCCGCCGATACGCTCAGCATCGGATCGGGCAGCGCGCCGGCCGGGCGGATGTCGGAGACCGCCGCGACCAGCGCCTGCCGCATGGCCGAGAGACTCGCGTTTCGCGCAAGCACCGCGGCGGTGAACGATTCAGCCGTCAGCGGCGCTCGAAGCGACCCGTAACGGTCCCGATGCGCGAGATCGGCGGCATGAGCTGCGCTCACGGCGATGAGCAACGCCAAGCCGACCACGCCGGTAAGACCTTTCGAATATTGACGCACAGGACACTCCGCTTGCAGATCCCAAACGATGACGCGCCCGCACACGCTTGGCGTGTAGGCGCCGATCCGCAACGTGGAGTGTTAGAGTCTCAGACGGAGGGTCGAAAGATAGGTGTCTCGTCCCGCCGAGGGGGGCGCGATGCGCGGGGGTCCCCGCGGTGGCGGCCTTCGATGCGCCGCCACAGGAGAAGTGGCAGTCCATGCCGGCGCGGACGCAGCAACGGCATGCGCATTCCGGATTTCGATCCCGGTGACTCGAGCCGCCGGCCCGGCCGGCACCCACCCACAGGCGCCGGTCATCCCGCACGAGAGTCCGCAGGACAACGACGCGCCGCCACAGGGCATCGGCGCCCGGTGACCCGTCATGGGACAGTGCGCCGGTACCGGAGTCGAGGACAGCATCAGGGGACACGCCCAGAGCTGCTGGCCGTACCCGAGGGTCACAAGAGCGAGCAGCAGGACCGTGACGTAACGCGAATGAAATTGTCGACTCATCATGCGCCTATGATGCTAACGCTTTGCGGACTGCAACGCCATCGCCGGGGAGTCCGGGAATTCCGTGCAGCCGGGCACCGCCAATCACGGCCCGAGGGCAACCGAGTGACGCCCGACGCGGGCATCCGTGTTGTGCCCTGAATCGAGGTGCTCACCAAGCGGTGCGACCGTGGGTTTCATGCGTATCGCCATCCCGACTTCTTGACACGCGGAGGGGCATTCCGGGAATTGCCGATCTCCCGCAGAAGGCTACCGCTGCGGGCCCTTCCCTTCCATAGGCATTGCCCGCATCGCCTGCATTTGACCCATCGTCTCCTCCATCATCAGTTGCATCATGTCGAGACGGTTCCGCATCTGAGCGCGCCCGCGTGCTCAGCCGCGCCACCATGCGCAATATCCGCCGGAACCTCTTTGATGTTGCTCGCGTGTCACTGATCATCATTCGGAACCGATTCACACTGATCGACCGGCTGGCGATGGCTGTCTCACGGAAGGATGACCGACAGCGAGGGCCTGCAGGGCGACAACGGCTGCGCCAAACGTCGTGACACCGCCAAGCCACGGATCGAGCGGCGCGAGAATACGAGCAGCGGTGGCGATGGGCGGGTGGTAGAGCGCCCCGCGAATCACTGTTCAGCGCGAGAGAGTTCGCTTCGCTCCCGCCGCTCGTGAAGACGATCTGCTCCGCGGCGCAACGTAGTCGAGATAGATCCGTGTCACGCCGGCGCCTCGGTCAGCTAAAACACCAGCACCTTGTCGGCCACGAGCGTCAGCGCGGCAAGCTCATCCATCGTACCGCGCCGAGCGCCCTCGACCAGTTCGGCTTCGCAGAGGCCGCGTGCATCCATGCAGGTGCCGCAGAGCAGCACCTGGTGAGCGCCGCTGCGGAAGCGCTTCAGCATGCGCTCGAGGCTGTAATAGCCCTCGGGCGTCTTCTGGCCGCTTTTGGCGCACCCAATCGCGTCGGCCATGAGGAAGACGGTGATCTCGGCCGCGGGATCCGCCTTGCCGAGTGCATTGGCGAGTCGCAACGCGTTGTAGCAGCGCTCCGTGCCGTAGGGCGGATCGTTGAGGATGAACAGGATCTTCATGACATGTCACCTACCTGGCGCGCAGAGGGCCCGGCGCTGCGCTGGTCTATGCTTCAACAGGCAACCCCGCAGCCTTCCATTGCGGATAGCCCTCCTCGAGACGGTAGGCTTCACGGCCTTTCGATCGCAGCGCAGCGACCGCCTCGTAGGACAGAACGCAATAGGGACCCCGGCAGTAGGCGATCACGGCAGTGTCCTTGGGCAGTCTTGCCCAGGCGGCATCGAGCTCGGCGAGGGGGACGTTGATCGCACCCGGCAGATGGCCCTGCGCAAACTCCTCGGCAGGCCGGACATCGAGGAGGGTTACCGACTCGCTACGCAGTCGCGCGAGCAGTGTGTCGCGCGAGACAGGTTCGAGCGCATCGCGCGCACGGAAATAGGTACTGATGATCCGCTCGACCTCTGCGACGTTGCGTTCGCCGACGCGGCCGAGTGAGCCGAGAAGGAGGATGACCTCGGACTCGGAGATCAGGCTGTAGAGCATCCGCTTGCCCGCGCGCCGCGGCTCGCTCAAGCGTGCGCGCCGCAGGATCTGCAGGTGCCGCGAGGTATTGGCGATCGAGAGGCCGCAGCTCTCGGCGAGTTCCTCGACGCTGCGCTCGCCCTGGGCGATCAGCTCGAGCAACTCCAGGCGATGGGGATGTCCCAGCGCCGAGGCAATCTCGGCAAGATAGCCGTAGAGGCGCTGCTTGGGCCGACTGCTTGACATCGTGATTCCTTCTGTCAATCATTCTCCAAATAGATTGAATGTTCAAGTGCCGAAATCGAGGGATGCCATGATCCTGCGCCAATTCCTCCACAGAGATCCGGTCGCCGTGTCGTACCTGCTGGGCTGTGTCGGCAAAGGGGCCGCGGCGATCGTCGATCCCGTTTATCCGATCGAGCCCTACCTCGATGCCGCGGCGACGGCCGG
>JAKCEJ010000329.1 GCA_021838065.1 Pseudomonadota bacterium | reverse complement strand
GTTCGTGCCGGCCGCATCGCGCGCCGCCGCCGCGCTCGCCGAGGGCGACCGGCTCGAAGTGCTCGCGCCCATGCAGGGGGGCTGAATGCTCACGCTCTACGATGTGCCGGTGCGCTCACGGCTGCTGCTCGGCACCGCCCGCTATCCCTCGCCGGCGATACTGACCGAGGCGGTCAAGGCGAGCGGCGCGGAGGTGGTCACTGTTTCGCTGCGGCGCGAGGCGGCGGGCGAGCGCGCCGGACAAGCCTTCTGGTCGATCGTGCGCGACCTCGGCGTGCGCGTCCTGCCCAACACCGCCGGCTGCCATACGGTCAAGGAGGCGGTGACCACCGCGCACATGGCGCGCGAGGTGTTCGGCACGAGCTGGGTGAAACTCGAGGTGATCGGCGAGGAGGACACCCTGCAGCCGGATGTGTTCGCCCTGGTGGAGGCCGCCCGCATCCTCAGCGCCGAGGGCTTCGAGGTGTTCCCCTACACCACCGAGGATCTGATCGCCGCGGAGCGGCTCTGCGCGGCCGGCTGCCGGGTGCTGATGCCGTGGGGCTCGCCGATCGGATCGGGCCACGGGCTGAACAATCTCTTTGGCCTCAAGGCGCTGCGCGCCCGCTTCCCCGGCGTGCCGCTGGTGATCGACGCCGGCATCGGGGTGCCCTCGCACGCCGCCCAGGCGCTCGAGCTGGGATTCGATGCGGTGCTGATCAACACTGCGATCTCGCAGGCGGCCGATCCGGCGCGCATGGCCGCGGCGTTCGCGCAGGCCGTCGCGGCAGGCCGCGAGGGGTTCCTCGCCGGGCCGATGGAGCCGCGTGACATGGCGGTCCCGTCGACGCCAGCGGTGGGCACCGCGCTGCTGCGCTGATGCTCGCGCGCGTCTATCCCATCGTCGAGAGCGCCGAGTGGATCGCGCGGCTCCTGCCGTGCGGCGTGCGATTGATTCAGCTGCGCATCAAGGAGCGCCCCGAGGGGCTGCGCGAGCAGATCCGCGCGGCGCAGCAGCTGTGCGGGCGCGCCGGCGCGCAGCTCATCGTCAACGATTACTGGCAGCTCGCCCTCGAGGAGGGCTGCGATTTCGTGCACCTGGGTCAGGGCGATCTCGATACCGCCGACGTGCCGGCGCTGCGCCGCGCGGGTGTGCGGGTCGGCATCAGCACGCATGATGAGGCCGAGCTCGAGCGCGCGCTCTGGCTTGCGCCCCGGTACGTGGCGCTCGGGCCGATCTACCCGACGCTGCTCAAGACGATGGCCTTCGCGCCGCAGGGCCTCGAGCGCATCGGGCAGTGGAAACGGCGCATCGGCGCGCTGCCGCTGGTGGCGATCGGCGGCCTGACGCTCGAGCGCCTGCCCGGCGTATTGGCCGCCGGGGCCGACTGCGCCGCGGTGGTCACCGACATCGTGCGCAATCCCGATCCCGAGGCCCGCATGCGCGCCTGGGTGGCCGCGGGCGAGGTCCGCTGATGAGCGAGCGGTACGCACGCCAGGTCGTGTTGCCCGAGATCGGCGAGGGCGGCCAGGCGCGTCTCGCGGCGGCGCGCGTGCTCGTTGCCGGCGCCGGCGGACTCGGGTGCGCGGTCCTGCAGTACTTGTGCGCGGCCGGCGTGGGACACCTCGAGGTGGTCGATCCGGACCGGGTGGAGCTGTCGAATCTGCACCGCCAGCCGCTCTACCGCATGGGCGATGTCGGGGCGCCAAAGGCCCCAGTGGCCGCCGCGAGCCTGGCGGCCCTCAACCCTCAGGTCTCGATCGAAGCGGCAGTCGAGCGGATCACGCCGGCCAACGCGGCCGGGTGGTGCGCCCGAGCCGATGTGGTGGTCGATGCCGCCGACAGTCTCGCGCTCACCTACATCCTGAGCGACGAGTGCCGCCGCCAGGGCAAGCCGCTCATCAGCGCCTCGGTCGTGGGCCAGTCCGGTTACGCCGGTGTCTTCTGCGGCGCAGCGCCGAGCTTCCGCGCCGTGTTTCCCGAGATGCCGCATCGAGCGGGCTCGTGCGCCGAAACCGGCGTGCTCGGCAGCGCCGTCGGCGTGTTGGGCACGCTGCAGGCGCACCTGACGCTCGCGCAGCTGCTTGGCCTCGCCCCGCCGGTGCTCGGGCGAGTGGTGAGCGTCGATCTGGCGACACTGCGCTTCGGCGGGTTCTCCTTCGCCGGCGCGAGCGAGCCGCCCGAGCCGCTGCTGCGCTTCATCGCCGCGCCCGAGGTGCGCGCCGGCGATGTGGTGATCGATCTGCGCAGCCTCGCCGAGGCGCCCCGCTCGCCGTTTCCGGATGCCTTGCGCCTCGGGGTCGAGGAAGTTGCCTGCCAGGCGCTGCCTTCGGGGGCGCGAGTGGTGCTGTGCTGCCGCTCGGGCATCCGGGCGTGGCGCGCCGGGCGCGCGCTGCTCGAGCGCCAGGTGTGCGACGTCGCCCTCATTGCCCTCGGGGAGTGAGCCCTGGTGCGCCGCCCCGCCGTGCTGGTGATCGCAGGCTCCGACAGCAGCGGCGGAGCGGGGTTGGCGCGCGATGTGCGCACGCTCGAGCTCATGGGGGCCGATGCTCTGTGCGCCGTGACTGCAGTGACGGCGCAGACCGACGCCCAGGTGCTCAGTGTGCACGCGGTGCCCCCGACGCAGGTCCGCTTGCAGATCGAGGCGGCGTTTGCGACGCGCACGGTCGGCGCGGTGAAGATCGGCATGCTGGCCGGACGCGCCACCATCGACGCGGTGGCCGACGCTTTGCAGTCTGCGCCGGCGGTACCGCTGGTGCTCGATCCGATTCTGCGCGCCTCCTCGGGCGCCGCGTTGCTCGAGCAGGGCGGGCTCGGGACGCTGCGGGCGCGGCTGTTTCCGCTCGCCACCCTCCTGACACCCAACATCCCCGAGGCGGCCTGCCTGGCCGGCGAGCCCCTGGATACCGATCCGCAGCCGGCACGTCTCATGAGCTGGGCGCGGGTGCTTCTCGCCGAGGGTGTGCGCGCGGTGCTCATCAAGGGAGGGCATGCCTCGAGCGATGTGGCGGCCGATGTGCTCGTGCGGCCGGATGCGCCGCCGTTGTGGCTGTCCGGCATGG
>JAKCEJ010000328.1 GCA_021838065.1 Pseudomonadota bacterium | reverse complement strand
CCCGTGGTAGTAGATGTCGGTCTGGAAGGGGCTGCCGGCGCTGTCGCTGGCGCTGATGCCGCTGAAGTTGTTGTTGAGGTAATCGGCGATGTCCGTGGTCTGCTGCCGCTGCATCTCGATGCTGCTGGCAGTCTGCACATTGGATGGGATCTCGTTGAGCGGCAATCCGAAGCCCGGGAGTGGTGTATTGCCGATGACGATCACCTGCGGCAGCTTCTGGAGCGTCCCGGGGATGCTCGGCCCTTCGGATGCAGTGGAGTCGCGCGGCACGTTGCCGGGGTGATGATCGAGAGGCGCTTTCGGTCCGGGGCGCGCCGTGGCTTCGTTCACGATATGGTGCAGACCGATCGGGCCGGCTGGCGCATCGGCAGCCATCACGGCCAAACCTCGGGCGCCGAGCACCCCGACGACGGCAAAGTGCAGGCAATGTCGGCCAAACGTTCCTCTCTGTTCCCGCTTGCGACTCACTCACATCCTCCGTCTCGGACCGTAGGGTACTGTGCAGCCCGCCGTGGCAGCGAGTCGCGTCCGGTGGCTAGTTTGCCGCATGCTGGTGATAGCCGTCTCGGGCGCACAAGGGAGTTTTCCCCGATTTGGGATTCATCGCGGTTCGAGCCGCAGCGCTGTTCGAAAATGGAACAGTTCAGCGATTCCTCGCTGCCGGCCGCAGCGGGCGGCCCGCTCGTTGCCATCGGCGCCCAGGCCGCTGCGATACACGCGGCCGGCGCGAGTCACCGGGGTGCCCTCGCACCGCGCTGTCGAGAACGGCCAGACCCCGGGGAGACAGTCCCGATGCGCGGGATGGGACTGCTGCCCGCCGACCCGTAACCGCCGCACGCCGCAGTGCCGTGGCTCTGGCCTGCCTCACCTCCCTCATCAAGGTGGCGAGTCCGGGATTTGTGTCATCGGTGACGAAAGCACCGCCGCCGAAGCATGTGAGCGTTGCCTGGCGCTTGACCCGAACGTGGTGGCGATGGAAATCGCCCTTCCAGGGTTGGGCGGCATCGAGGCGATCCGGGGTATGCTCAGGGACCAACCGCAACTGCGCATATTGATGCTGCGCATGCACGACGATGCAATTTACGCGACTCGCGCGCTCGAAGCGGGCGCGCTCGGCTATCTGAGCAAGGCGAGCGCACCGGAGGTGCTGTTGGAGGCGATTTATGCGGTCTCGCGGGGGGAACGCTATCCAAGCGCCGATGTGACCCGCAACTTGATCCTGGCCACGGAGCAGTCCGGCAAGTCAGACATCGAATCCCTGACGCCCCGGGGATTCGAAGTGCTGCGCCTGCTGGTGCGAGGTGAGACGCTCAAGAGCATCGGTGCGAAGCTCGGCCTCTCGGACAAGACCGTCGCCCACCATAAATCCGCCATCCGCTAGAAGCTCGGCGCGAAGAACGCCGTGCAGCTCACGCGCCTTGCGCCGCACCACGGGTTCCTCCCCTGAGGCTCCGGCGCCGGCGCGCCGGCGCCACACCAATCTTGCGGTGCGGAGGCCCCGAACAGCAATGCCCACGGGGACGCCGCTCGCAATTGATCCAACTGTGCCACGGGTTCGCGGGCTTTGGGCGGTTTCCAGGGCTGCACCGTCTGGCGGAGAGGGTGGGATTCGAACCCACGGTCCTCTTGCGAGGACGCCGGTTTTCAAGACCGGTGCAATCAACCGCTCTGCCACCTCTCCGCAGCGCAGCCCCATTGAGTCGCGGATGCTAGCAGATAGCACCCGCGCCAGCGCAGTCCAATATATTGGACTTTCCAGACTTCGTCCAGCATTATAGACGCCATGAATCTGGCAAGCCTCGGCCGCCTCGTTGCTGAGCGCCGGCGAATCAAGCGTTTGACACTGATGGAACTCGCGACAGCAGCGGGTATTGGTCGCTCGACGCTCGCAGCACTCGAAGCGGGCCGGCTGACGGAGTTGGGGTTCACCAAGGTTACCCGAGTGTGCGATGCGGTTGGTCTGGTTTTCGAACTGCGCGATACGGAGCTCGCTGCGCCGCTGATGCCTCATCGTCATCTGACGGAGCGTGCAGGGCGGGAACTCACTAAGGCCGCGATCGCCGACATCATTGAGCGGGGAGACATTCGAGCATGGCGGGGTCTCGTGCATGCATTGCGCACACGCAATGAATCGCTGGCCGGTCGCGTCGGCGAGGTGCTTCGCGGGCTCGACGCGCAAGACGCCCGAGTCCGTGCCCTCAGCACGCTGCTGCCGTCCATTCTGAAGTCACGGCTCCGGCCGGCCCCTCGGCATGACTAAGCCCAAACGGTCCAAGTCGCCCAGACCGTCCCGCAGACCCGCCGCACAGACTCCCGAGTGGGAGCGGTTGCTCGCCGACGCGGCACTGCTTCAAACCAAGATCCCCGGCGCGGTTCTTGTGGGCGGAACTGCCGCCGCACTGCACGCCCATCATCGAATCTCCTTCGATCACGGCCATGTGGTCAGCGATCTCGGGAAGCACTACGGTCAAGCACTTGCGGCACTCGAATCCATCGTCGGATGGCGAACCCGCAGGCGCATCAAAGGCAAACTGGTTCTGGGGCACATCGCAGGCATCGATGCGGGTCTGCGCAATCTGCGCCGCTCTGCTCCCCTGGACACCATGGAGGTCGCGCTGCGCCGGGGGCAGAAAATCAAAATCCCTACCGTCGAGGAGATGCTGAGAATCAAGACGTTCCTGACCATTGAACGCAATGCGACCCGTGATTTCCTCGACGTCGCCGCACTGTCGCACCATCTGGGCCTAGCACGCAGCGCCGAGGCGCTCGAGAGTCTCCCTCATCTGTATCCAGAGTTTGCCGGAGAAGGAGGAGACATCCTGAGCACGGCAATCGTCACGCTCACCCACCCCTCGCCTTTTGACCTCACGCAGGTCGATCTCGATGAATACAAGGGAATTACTCCTCCGTGGACTGACTGGCGCGCAGTCGAAGGGCAATGCCGAGAGCTCGCGCTCGCGCTGCTCGAGCGGCCGCCCGAGAACCACCCGGCGTGAGCTCTGTCGCGATCCGCGCTCGTCGCTGCGGCAGCGGTCAGCCCCCTACCCCAACCGCCAGGTTCTCTTT
>JAKCEJ010000040.1 GCA_021838065.1 Pseudomonadota bacterium | reverse complement strand
GCGCAGCTTCGAGTTCACCGTGGCCGGCCGCGCGTCGCATCTGACAGCGCACATGCAGGCCAATGCGCCCGGGCTGCATCTGGCGGCGCAGGCGGACGGGAGCTTCGCAGGCGGCGCGTTCAACGGCGAGGTCACCGCGTTCAACCTGACGGGGCCACAGTCGTTGCGGCTGCATTTGCGGCACGCGACATCGCTGTCCCTCTCGCGCGAGCGCAGTGTGCTCAGCGCGCTGTGCCTCGACGGCACACCGGGTGCATTGTGCACTGGTGCGACCTGGACGAGCGCGGGCTGGTCGGCATATGTCAGCGCGAGCTCGCTGCCGCTCGCGACTCTCACGGCCGGCATGACACCCGCGGTCGAGTACCAGGGGACGATCGACGCCGGGATCGAGCTCAACGGCCGCCCGGGACTGCCGCCGGTCGGAACGCTGCGCATGACCCTGACGAACGGTGTGCTGTCGCGGCGGCTGGTCAGCGGCAGAACCGAACATACGACCATCGGCTCGGGTCTGCTGACCGCTATCGCGCAGCCGGGGATCATTCATGCGCAGGCCTCGCTCACCTCGGGGGCCATCGGTACGCTCGCTGCGACGCTCGACATTGAGCGCGGTGTGTCCAGCTGGCGCGACATGCCGCTCAAGGGCAGCGTGCACGTGCAGACCAACCGGCTCAACCTGGTTTCCCTGTACATGCCGGGCGTCGATGAGGTCTCGGGCGTCCTGATTGCGGATGCGACGATCGGCGGAACCGTGGGCGATCCACGCCTCGGCGGCGTCGCTCGCGTCGTTGACGCCACCGCGGACGTGTACCGCACCAATTTGCTGATGAGCCATCTCGCCCTGACGGCGCAGCTGCTCAACACCGGGCTCACCGTTGAGGGCTCGGCGCGGGTCGGGAAAGGGCTGCTGCATGTCCAGGGCCGGATGGGCTGGCGCGATGCCGCGCCCTACGGCGACCTTCATCTGCAGGGCACCGATCTGCGGGTCGTCGATCTGCCGGAAGCGCGCGTCGATGCCTCGCCGAATCTCGACTTCCGTCTGGTGTCCCGCCGCATCGATGTCACCGGCACGGTCCTCATCTCGCATGCCCACTTCTCCCCGCGCAACCTCACCGGCGCGGTGCACGCCACGTCCGACCAGGTGATCGTGGGCGAGGAATCGGCCAGCGCCCCGCATCGCTACCAAGTGGTGACCACCATCACTTTCGATCTGGGCAACGACTTCGACGTCGACACGATGGGGTTGACCGGCAAGCTGAGCGGCCGGATCACCGTGAGCAGCGGCCTGGGCAAGGGCACGACCGCCACCGGCGAGCTGTACGTGCAGAAGGGTGAATACGCCGCCTATGCGCGCCGCCTCACCATTCAGTCGGGACGGCTGTTCTACCACGGCGGACCGCTCGACAATCCGGGTATCGAGATCCGCGCCGAGCGCCGCTATACCGACATCACCGCAGGGGTTAACGTCAGCGGCACGTTGAAGCAGCCTCAGGTCTCCTTCTTCTCAAACCCGTCGCTGTCGCAGTCGCAGATCATGTCGCTGATCCTCTCCGGCGGCGGCGGCTCGCTGCAGGCACTGCAGACCAGCAGCACGCAGAGCCGCCAGACCACCGCCGCGGCCGAGCTGCTTGCCCAGGGCGGGGCGATCCTCGCGCAGCAGCTCGGCTCGCGCATCGGGCTGCCGGACGTCACGCTGCAGACCGACCTGAACAACGAGACCTCGCTGGTGCTCGGCAAATATCTCTCCCCGCGCCTGTACGTCAGCTACGGCGTGGGGCTCACCGAGCAGCTGAGCGCCGTACGGCTGCGCTACAGCATCGGCGAGCACTGGACGATCCGCATCGAGGCCGGCCAGGGCAAGCTCGCCGGGCAGAGCAAGAGCGGCGAGCTCGGCGGGGCGGACCTGGTCTTTACGGTGACCAAGTAACCCTTGACTTGCGCGAATTAATATGCACAATTCGCGCATGTTTATGCATACGCCCGGCTCCCGCTGAGCTTCGCCATGGACGCCGATCAACTCGAGCGCCGCCAGGCGGTGGTGCGCATCCTGCGCAGCGGCGTGGTGCACCGCCAGGAGGACCTGGTGCGCCTGCTGCGCGCGGACGGCTACGACGTCACGCAGTCCTCGATCAGCCGCGACCTGCGCGATCTGGGCGTGCTCAAGGCGAGCGGCCGCTACGTCCTGCCGCCGGACGAGGTCACGCGCACCCAGGGTGATTTCGCGATGCTCGCGCAGTTCGTGCGCGGGATGAAGCGCGCCGGACCCTCGCTCACGGTCCTCAGGACCACGATCGGCGCGGCCCAGAGCGTCGCGGTCGCGATCGACCGGGCCGAGTGGCCGGAAGTGTCGGGCACCCTCTCGGGTGATGACACCATCTTCATTGCCACCGCCTCGCAGCGCGCGCAGGATCAACTGATCCAGCGGCTGCAGGCACTCTTCGGGACCTGAGCCATGTCCACAGCCTCCACCGCGGGCGGCGAGCCCATTGTTCTGGCCTATTCCGGCGGTCTCGACACCTCGTTTCTGGTGCCGTGGCTGAAGGAGACCTATCACCGTCCGGTGATCACCGTCACCGTCGATACCGGCGGCATCGATGCCGATGCGGCCCGCGCGCTCAAGGAGCGCGCGCACGCGCTCGGCGCCGTGGCGCATCACCAGGTCGATGCGCGCGCGGAGTATTTCGAGCAGGTGCTGCGCTTTCTGATCATGGGCAACGTCAAGCGCGGCCAGCTGTATCCGCTGTGCGTGGGGGCCGAGCGTGTCATGCAGGCGCAGACCATCGCGCACATGGCGCGCAAGCTCGACACCAACACGATCGCACACGGCTGCACCGCCGCGGGCAACGACCAGGTGCGCTTCGAGGTCGCCATGCGCACCCTGGCGCCGGATCTGGAAGTGCTCGCCCCGGTGCGCGACCGGGCGTTCAAGCGGCCCGAGGAGCTCTCCTTCCTCGAGAGCCGCGGACTGCCCGTGCCGCCCTTCGGCGCGGCCTACTCGGTCAACCGGGGCTTGTGGGGCGTGACCATCGGCGGCAAGGAGACGCTGAGCTCCTCCGGCACCATTCCCGATGAGGCGTGGGTGCTCACGCGCGAGGCCTTCAGCCGGCCCCGGGCGTGCGAGACCCACGTGCTCGCGTTCGAGCGCGGCCGACCGGTCGGCCTCGACGGCCGAGCGCTTGCGCCGGTGGCGCTGATCGAGGCGCTGGAATCGCTGGCGGCGCCGTTCGGCATCGGCCGCGGCATCCATCTCGGGGATACCATCATCGGCACCAAGGGCCGGGTCGCCTTCGAGGCGCCCGCCGCCGAGGTGCTGCTGACCGCGCACCGCGAGCTCGAGAAGCTCGTGCTCACGGGCCGGCAGCAGCGCATCAAGGAGCTGGTGGCCCAACCCTACGGCGACCTGGTGCACGAGGGCCAGCTGCTCGATCCGGTGTGCCGCGACATCGAGGCGCTGCTCGTGTCTTCGCAGGCGCGCGTGACCGGCACCGTGCGCTTCGCGCTGCGCCCCGGCAACCTGTTCATCGAGGGCCTCGAGTCGCCCTACTCGCTGATGAGCGCCTCCAAGGGTGTGTACGGCGAGGCGGCCGGCGAGTGGACGCCGCAGGATGCGCTCGGCTTCTCCAAGATCGTCGCCCTAGCCGGCGTCTTCCACCGCCGCGCCGGGCCCGCTTCCGATGGCCAGCCGCAGGGCGCAGGAGAGCGCCGATGACCAACGGCATGCGCAGCGTGGTCGTGGACAAGATCGCCTCCGTGGCGCAGGCCTGCGGCCTGTCGCACGAGGTGCGCATCTCCGCTGACATTCCCGCCGAGGAAGGCGTGGTGATCATCGTCGAGGTGCTGACCAACAAGTCGACCTACAACACCCTCGAGCTCACCAGCGGCCGCATGGCCAAGGTGCGCAAGGGCGACATCGTGGTCGGCGCGCTCGGTCACCGCAAGGCGCTGTTCGGCTACTCGGGCCACATCCCCGAGACGGTCAGGCCCGGCGATACGATCCAGATGCTCAACATCGGCGGGGTGCTCGGGGCATGCGATTCGATCAATCCCGACAAGGGCCAGCCGTTCGACTGCCGCGTGCTCGGAGTGGTGCTGCGCTTTCCGTACCTCGGCGAGCGCATCGGCGTGCCGGCGCGCGTCGGGCGGCGCCCGCTCGATCAGGCCGCCTCGCTCGAGACCCGCCAGGTCCCGGTGGTGGCCCTCGCCGGCACCTGCATGGAGGCCGGCAAGACCGCCGCCGCCTGCGCCATGATCAGCCGCATGCGCCACCGCGGCCTCACGGTCGATGCGTTCAAGGCCACGGGCGTTTCGCTGCGCCGTGACATCATGGCGATGGAGGATGCCGGCGCGCGCCGCTCGGCGATCTTCACCGATTTCGGCGTGGTGACGACCACTCGCCGCAACGGTCCGGCCCTGACGCGCACCATGCTGACCGAGCTCAGCGCGGGCAAGCCGGACGTGATCGTGTTCGAGCTGGGCGACGGCATACTCGGAACCTACGGCGTGGACGCCATTCTCGAGTGCGCCGACATCCGCGCCGTGCTCACCGGGGTTGCGCTCTCGGCCAACGATCCGGTGGCCGCCTGGGGCGGCGTGAAGCTCTTGCGCGAGCGCTTCGGCATTGAGCCGTGCGTGGTCACCGGGCCCGCCACCGACAATCAGGTGGGCATCGATCTGATCACCGAGCAGCTGAAAGTCCCGGCGTTCAACGCCATCAGCAACGGCGCCTCCCTCGGCGATCACGTCATGCAAGCCGTCGGACTGACGGGCGGGGCGCGGGCATGAGCGAGCCCATCCCCGCGGTCGTGCTCGGCGGCAGCGGCTACGTGGCCGGCGAGCTGCTGCGCCTGCTCGTGGCGCATCCGCGCTTCGCGCTGCGCGCGGCCCTCTCGGAGAGCCAGCCCGGCGCGCCGATCGCCGCGGCGTTTCCGCACCTCGCCAGCGCCTATGGCGACCGGCGCTTCCAGACTCAGGACGAGCTGCGCGCGTTGCTGGCGGACGTGCCGCGCTGCGCGGTGTTCTCCGCCGCGCCGCACGGGGTGTCCGCACAGCTGATCGACTCGCTGCTCGAGGCCGCGGGGGCCGCAGGCACCGCGCCGCGCGTGGTCGACATTTCGGCGGACTTCCGCTACCGCTCGACTGGCGAGTACGAACGGGTCTATGCCCATGCGCACGGCGCGCCAGGGCGCCTGGATCAATTCACGTGCGCGCTGCCGGAGCATCTGGCCGAGCTCGCGACGCCGCACGTGGCGCATCCGGGCTGTTTTGCCACGGCGGTGCTGCTCGCCAGCGTGCCGCTGCTCACCTTCGGCCTGGTGCCGCCGCAGCTGTTCGTCGCGGGCGTGACGGGCAGCACCGGGTCGGGCCGCAAGCCGACCTCCGGCACGCACCATCCCCTGCGGCACAGCGACCTCTACGCCTACAGCGCGCTCGCGCACCGGCATGCGCCGGAGATCGCCGCGTGCGCCCGCGATGCGAGCGGTGTCGCCGCCGATTTCGCTTTCGTCCCGCACTCCGGACCCTACGCCCGCGGCATTCACGTCACGGTGCAGGCGCGGCTCGAGCGGCCGCTCCAGACAGCCGAAGTGCTCGGCGCGCTGCGCGAGTTCTACGCCCGCGCGCCCTTCGTGCGCGTGCTGGACGCTGCGCCGCGCATCAAGGACGTGACGGCGAGCAATTACGCGCACCTCGGCGCGGTGAGCGACGGCCGCACCGTGGCGGTGATGTGCGCCATCGACAACCTCACCAAAGGCGCCGCCGGCGGCGCGGTGCAGTGGATGAATCGGATGTTCGGCCTGGCCGAGACGGACGGCCTCACGCTGCCGGCCCCAGGTTGGACCTGAAGCGAGCGATCATGAACGCAACCCCGACCGTGTCAGTCACGCCGGCGCCGCCGAGCGATGCCCTGGCGCCCGTCTACGCCCAGTACCCGTTCGAGGTCGCCCGCGCGGAGGGCGTTTGGCTCATCAATCCGCAGGGCGAGCGGGTGCTCGATCTGTATGGCGGGCATGCGGTCGCAGCGCTCGGCTATGCCCATCCCGGCTGGACCGACGCGCTCGCGGCGCAGGCGCGCGCGTGCCAGTTCCAGACCAACGCGCTGCCCATGAGCGTGCGCACGCAGGCCGCCCAGCGGTTGCTGGCCTTCTCGCAACTGGATTTCGCCAGCGTGTTCCTGGTCAACAGCGGCGCCGAGGCCAACGAGAACGCGCTGCGCCTCGCGCTGCGCATGACGGGGCGGCCGCACGTGGCGGCGCTCGAGGGCGCCTTTCACGGGCGCACCGCGGCGGCCTCGGCGGTCACCTGGGGCTCGCAGGCCTGGTATGGCTTTCCGCGCACGCCGTTCGACGTGAGCTTCCTGCCGCGCAGCGACCTCGATGCGCTGGCCGCCCAGGTGAGCGAGCGGACTGCCGCGGTCATCGTCGAGCCCGTGCAGGGACTCGCCGGCGCGGTGGATCTCGGCGCGCCGTATCTCGCCGCGCTGCGCGAACGCTGCGATGAGGTCGGCGCACTGTTGATCTTCGACGAGGTACAGTGCGGTTTCGGCCGGGTGGGCGCGCCGTACGCCGCCGGGCTCTATGGCGTGATGCCCGACATGCTCACGACGGCCAAGGCGCTCGGCAACGGGTTCCCCGTCGCCGCCCTGCTCACCTCGGCCAAGGTGTCTGCCACGCTGAAGACCGGCCTTCTCGGCACCACCTATGGCGGCGGCCCGATGGCGTGCGCGGCGCTGCTCGCCACGATCGAGGCCATCGAGTCGGGGCGGCTGCTCGAGAACGTGCGGCGCGTGTCGGCCCACATCCGGCGCACCTGTCTCACCGGACCGGTGAGCGCGGTGCAGGGCGAGGGTTTCCTGCTCGGACTGCGCACCCGCCGGCCGGCGAAGCAGGTCCAGGCCGAGCTGCTGCGCCGCGGCATCCTCACCGGCACCGCGAGCGATCCGGACATCGTGCGGCTGCTGCCGCCGTTCATCCTCCAGGAGACGCACGTGCAGCTGCTGTACCAGGCGCTGACGGACATCGGCGCATGAAGCGCTTCGTCGATCTGGCGGAGCTGCCGCGCGAGGAGGTGCTGGCGCTGCTCGAGCTGTCGGGCCGGCTGCAGCGCGAGCCGCAGCCGCGCGCGCTCGCCGGAAAGATTCTCGGCTTGCTGTTCCTGAATCCCTCGCTGCGCACGCTCGCGTCCTTCCAGGCGGGCATGGCGCGCCTCGGCGGCAGCTCGTTCGTCATCACCCCCGGCCAGGGCACCTGGCAGCTCGAGACGCGCCCCGGCGCGGTGATGGACGGCGCGGCGGCCGAGCACGCGCGCGAGGGGATTCCGGTGCTCGCCTCCTACTGCGATGCGCTCGGCATCCGCGCGTTCGCCGACGGACGGGACCTGGCGGCGGACCTGGCGGAAACGACGTTCAATGCGCTCGCGGCGCTGGTGGACAAGCCGCTGATCAATCTCGAGTCGGCGGTCAACCACCCCTGCCAGGCGCTCGCCGACTGGAAGACGCTGGAGGATTTCGGCGTGCCGCGCGGCGGCCGCCTCGTGCTCTCCTGGGCCTATCATCCGCGTCCGCTGCCGCTCGCGGTGCCGTCCGCGGTGCTGCACATGGCGGCGCTGCGTGGTATGGAGGTCGTGGTGCTGCGGCCCGAGGGGTTCGCGCTGCCGCCGTCTGTTATGGACAAGGCGCGCCGCGCCGCAGCGCTCTCGGGCGGCTCGGTGCGCGAGAGCGAGGATCGGCGCGAGGCGCTTGCGGGCGCGCACATCGTCTACGCCAAGGAATGGGGCGCCACCGCCTGCTACGGCGATGCGGCCGAGGAGGCGCGCCGGCGCGCCGGGCTCACCGGCTGGTGTGTGCGCAACGAATGGTTCGAGCCGGCCGCGACCGAGTGCCGTCTGATGCACTGTCTGCCGGTGCGGCGCAATGTCGCCGTCGCCGACGAGGTCCTCGACGGTCCGCGCAGCATCGTGCGCCACCAAGCGTACAATCGCCTGCCGGTGCAGATGGCGGTGTTGTACCGGCTGCTGAAGGGGCTTTAGGCCCGTGGTGTTTCTGTCCGTCTAATATCAGGGGCTTGTGACCGAGATGATCATGCAACCCGCCGACCAGGCACTGGCCATCCGCGCGTTGAAGAGCGCCGCGCCCTACATCCGCATGTATCGCGGCAAGACCTTCGTGGTGAAGGCCGGCGGCGGCGTGTTCGCCGATGACGCCGCGACGCGCGTGCTCGTCGAACAGATCGCGATCCTGCACTACTTCGGCGTGCGGGTCGTGTTCGTGCACGGCGGCGGCCCGCAGGTGACCGAGCTCGCCAAGGCCCTCGGTGTGAGCTCGCGCATGGTGGAGGGGCGCCGGGTGACCGACCGCGAGGCGATCGACGTCACCGCGATGGTGCTGAACGGCACGATCAACACCGCCATCCTCGGCATCTGCCGCGAGCTGAACATCGAGGCGGTCGGGGTCAGCGGTGTCGATGCCGGCCTGGTCCGCGCGCACAAGCGCCCGCCGGTGACGCTCAAGGCGAGCGGCGAGCGGGTCGATTACGGCTTCGTGGGCGACATCGACTCCGTCGACCCGACCGTGCTGCGCAAGCTGCTCGACAACGGGCTGATGCCCGTCGTGAGCCCATTGTCGGCCGACGATGACGGCGTGCTGCTCAACGTCAATGCCGATACCGTCGCCGCGGCGATCGCCGCGGCGCTCGGCGCCGAGAAGCTGATCCTGTGCACCGGCGCGAACGGCATTCTGGCCGACCTCGCCGATCCGGGCTCGCTCATCTCCTACACCGATCTCGAGGGCCTCTCGAGGCTGCGCGAGCAGGGCGCGATCGCCGACGGCATGCTGCCGAAGGTCACGGCGATCGAGTCGGCCATCCGCGGCGGCGTGCGCCGCGTGCACGTCGTGTCGTATCAGGCGCCGGAAGGCATTCTCGGTGAAGTGTTCACCAACGAGGGCACCGGCACACTGATCGTCGAGGACATTGACGCGCTGACGCCCGCCGAGCAGCACGGCGGCGGAGCCTAGCTTGAGCCGGCTGTGGGACAAGGGCGCGCCGCTCGATGAGCGCGTGCTGCGCTACACGGCCGGTGAGGACTACGCGCTCGATGAGCGTCTGGTGGCCTACGACGTGCGCGCATCGATTGCGCACGCCGAGATGCTCGCCGCGCAGGGGCTGCTCGCCGCTGCGGATCTCGCGGCCATCCGCGACGGCCTCGCCGCGCTCGCCGACGAGCATGCCCGCGGGCTGTGGCGCATAGAGCTCGCGGACGAGGACGGGCAGACCGCGCTCGAGCGGCGCCTCACCGAGCGGATCGGCACGGCGGGCGGGCGGGTTCATCTCGGGCGCTCGCGCAACGATCAGGTGCTGACGGCGCTGCGGCTGTATCTGCGCGACGCCGTGGAGAGCCTCGCTGCCGGCGCCGCGTCGGTCGCGGAGGCGCTCGAGGGACTGGCGGCGCGCGAGGGCGCGACCGGGCTGCCCGGCTACACCCACATGCAGCAGGCGATGCCGAGCTCCGTGGCGCTGTGGGCCGGTGGTTTCGCCGCCGAGATCCGCGACGACGCCGAGGCGCTGCGCCACGTGCACCGCCGCCTCGGCAGGAGCCCCCTCGGCTCGGCGGCCGGCTACGGCACGCCGGGACTGCCGCTCGATCGGGAGGCGACGCGCGAGAAGCTCGGCTTCGCCGAGGTGCACGAGCCGGTGACGGCCGTGCAGCTCTCGCGCGGCAAGGCCGAAGCGGAGCTGCTCTTTCACCTGTGCCTGCTGATGCAGGATCTCGGCCGACTGGCCTCCGACGTGCTGCTCTTCTACACGCAGGAGTTCGCCTTCATCGAGCTGCCGGAGGCCTTCACCACCGGCTCGTCCATCATGCCGCAGAAGCGCAATCCGGACGTCTTCGAGCTGATCCGCGGCCGCTCGGCCACCGCCCAGGCGTGCCTCGCCGAGGCGCTGGCGGTGTGCGCGAAGCTGCCCTCCGGCTACCAGCGCGACCTGCAGCTGCTGAAGTTCCCGCTGTTCCGCGCCATCGATGTGGCGCACGAGACGCTCGGCATCCTGCCGGCCGCGCTCGCTGCGATGCGCTTTCGCCGCGAGCACATCCGGCTCGACCCGGCCATCTACGCCGCCGAGCAGGCCAACCGCCTGGTGGTGAGCGAGGGCATCCCGTTCCGCGAGGCCTACCGGAGAGTGGCGGCGAAGCTGAAGGGGCCGGGCTGACGGGCCCGCGCAGCGCAGGCCGCGGCGGTTGCTTCGGGCCGAGCCGTTTGCTGCGCCGATGTGCCGCCGGGCGGTGCGATCGTCATGCCGCGGTTGAGGCATAATGCGCCCCGTGGTCGGCCAGGCGCGATCCGAAACCATGCGGCGGCAATCGCTCTCGGACGGGACGTTCCGCGGCGACGGTGACCCATTCTATCTGCCGAACTTCTGCGCCTCGCGCGCCGCGGTCGCCATCGTGGTGATCGTGGAGCTGACCGCCATCGTGCTGTCGATCGCCCGCAGCGACACGGTGAGCTTCTGGTCGGAGCTCGCGCGCAGCTCCCTGTTTCTGCTGTGGATCGGGCTGGTGTGCGCCGCGCTGCTGTGCGTGCTGCGCCCGCCGCTCGCGCGCCTCGGCGTGCGGGGCGGCTCCACAGCGGTGCTGGCGCTGCTGACGGCGGTGGTGGCGGGGATCTCGATCGGCGTGTTCCTGCTCGGGCGCAGCGAGCTGCTCGCCCCCGCCGCGGCGCTGTTCCCCCGGCGCCTCGGTCCGTTCGTGGTGCGCAACACGCTGATCGGCTTCGTGATCGCCGCCGTGACGCTGCGCTACTTCTACGTCACCCATCAGTGGCGGCGCAACATCGAGATGCGCGCCGCCGCCCGCGTGCACGCCCTGCAGGCGCGCATCCGTCCGCACTTCCTCTTCAACAGCATGAACACCATCGCCGCGCTCACGCGCTCGGCGCCCCGGCAGGCCGAGCAGGCTGTGCAGGATCTGGCGGACCTGTTCCGGGCGTCCCTCGGCGACCCCAATCAGACCATCACGCTGGCCGATGAGTTGGAAATCGCGCAGACCTACCAGCGCATCGAGCAGCTGCGTCTCGGCGAGCGGCTGCGGGTGGACTGGGAGGTCGCGGCGCTGCCGGCCGATGCGCGGGTGCCGGGCCTCTTGCTGCAGCCGCTGCTCGAGAACGCGATCTATCACGGGATCGAGCCGCGCGCCGCGGGCGGCACGGTGCACATCCACGGCGAGCGCTCGGGCGAGCTGATCTCCGTGGTGGTGCGCAATCCCCTCGGCGCGCTCAGCGGCGCGCGCGACGGCAACCATCTGGCGCTCGAGAACATCCGCGAGCGCCTGACGCTGCTCTACGGCGCGCGCGCTCTGGTGAAGGCCGGCTCCTTCGGGGAGGAGTACATCGTGACGCTGCGCTTCCCATACATTGCCGCGCTTGCCGCCGGGTCCGACTGAGGCGCCGGGCGTGCTGCGGGTGCTGATCGTCGATGACGAGCCGCCGGCCCGCGAGCGGCTGGGCCAGCTGCTTGCGGAGATCGGCGGCGTGGAGCTCGCCGGGCACGCGGCGAGCGGCCTCGAGGCGCTCGAGCAGGCGGCGCGGCTGGCGCCCGATGTGGTGCTGCTCGATGTGCGCATGCCCGGCATCGATGGCATTGAGACGGCCCGCCACCTGAGTGTGCTCGAGGAGCCGCCCGCGGTAATCTTCACCACCGCCTACGACCAGTACGCCGTCAACGCCTTCGAGACCCGGGCCGTCGGCTACCTGCTCAAGCCCGTGCGCCAGGACAAGCTGGCCGCGGCGCTGGCACACGCGGGCCGCCTGACGCGCCCGCAGCTGCAGCGCCTGGCCGTCGCCGCGGGCACGCCGCGCCGAACGCACATCGCGGTGCGCCGCCGCGAGCAGGTGCGCCTGATCCCGCTGGAGGAGATCCTGTACTTTCAGGCCGACCAGAAATACACCACGGTGCGCCACGCGCACGGCGAGGACCTCATCGAGGAGTCGCTGCGCGCCCTGGAGGAGGAGCTCGGCGAGCGCTTCGCGCGCATCCATCGCAACACGCTGATCAATACAGGGCATCTGCAGGGCATCGAGCGCGCCGGCGACGGCCGCTACTGCGTGCTGCTGCGCGGCTGCGCGGCGCCGCTGCCGGTCAGCCGCCGCCTGGCCGGCGAGCTGCTCGAGCGCTTCCGGATCTGACCGACTCGAGGCAGTTGGGGTATCCTCAGACGATGCGCATCGAGTTCACCAAGATGCACGCGCTGGGCAACGACTTCGCGGTGTTCGATGCGCCCGCGGGACAAGCGCCGCTCGAGTGCGCCGAGCTCGCGCGCCTCGCCGACCGCCACACCGGCATCGGCTTCGATCAGGCGCTCGTGCTCGAGCCCCCCCGGCGGGCCGAGACGGCCGTCTTCTACCGCATCTTCAATGCCGACGGCCGTGAGGTCGAGCAGTGCGGCAACGGCGCGCGCTGCATCGCCGCGCTGCTCGCGGCGCGCGGCGCGGCGCGCGCCGGCGCGCTCACTCTCGACAGCCCGGCCGGGCTCATCGAGGCGCGGGTGCACCCCGGCGGAGGGGTCTCGGTGAACATGGGGCCGGTGCGCTTCGATCCGGCGGCGCTGCCGTTCGAGGCGCCGGCTGAGGCCGACCGCTACCGCCTCGAGCTTGCCGGCGAGACGGTGCAGATCGGCGCCGTATCGATCGGCAATCCGCACGCCGTGCTGGCCGTCGAATCCGTCGACGCAGCGCCGGTGGCGCGCCTGGGGCCGGCGATCGAGCGCCACCGCCGCTTCCCGCAGCGCGTCAACGTCGGGTTCGTGCAGGTCGTGGACCGCACGCACATCCGGCTGCGGGTCTACGAGCGCGGCGTCGGCGAGACGCTGGCCTGCGGCACGGGTGCGTGCGCGGCGGTTGCGGTCGCCCGCCGCTGGGGATTGCTCGATTCCGAGGTCAGCGTCAGCGCGCGGGGCGGGGAGCTCGGCGTGCGCTGGGGCGGCCCCGGGGAGCCTATCTGGCTGACCGGTCCGGCGCAGATCGCCTTTCGGGGCCACTTCGATCGTTAAGGGAGCTTCGAGACATCATGACAACACGTGAAGCACGCGGCATTGCCGCCACGGAGATGGACGAGGAGTCCATCGCGACCTTCCTGCAGCACAACACCGATTTCTTCGAGCGGCACCAGGCGGTGCTGCTGCGCCTGCGGCTGCCGCACGCGCGCGGCGGCTCGACCATCTCGCTGGTCGAGCGGCAGATCGAGGTGATGCGCGAGAAGCACGCGGCCCTCGAGGGCAAGCTGACCGAGCTCGTGGCCGTGGCGCGGGCCAACGATGCCATCGCGGACAAGCTGCATCGGTTCACGCGCCGCCTGCTGCAATCGGGCAGCCGCGCCGACGCGGTGGGCCGG
>JAKCEJ010000039.1 GCA_021838065.1 Pseudomonadota bacterium | reverse complement strand
TGACCGAAGATTTGCGAGTACGAGGGACCCCGGGCCGCCTCCTTGAAGATCGTGCCGCTCGCCGGATCGAACGGGCCCGGACCGTGCCATTTGATCGGATCGGCCTCGGCCGGCGCGTAGCCCTTGCCCTTGCGCGTGACGACGTGCAGGAACTGCGGACCCTGCAGCTTGCGCACGTTGCGCAGCGTGCCGACCAGCGCGCGCACGTCGTGCCCGTCGAGCGGGCCGATGTAGTTGAAGCCGAGCTCCTCGAACAGCGTCCCGGGCAGCACCATGCCCTTCAAGTGTTCCTCGGAGCGGCGCGCCAGCTCCCAGACGGTGGGCATCTGGCGCAGGACCTTCTTGCCGCCTTCGCGCAGCGTCGCGTAGAGGCGCCCGGAGAGCGCGGCGGTGAAGTAATTCGACAGCGCACCGACGTTCTCGGAGATCGACATGTCGTTGTCGTTGAGGATCACCAGCAGATCCGCCGGCAGCGAGCCGGCGTGATTCAGCGCCTCGAAGGCCATGCCGGCGGTCATGGCGCCATCGCCGATGACGGCCACGACACGCCGGTCCGAGCCCTCTCGTCCAGCCGCCACCGCCATGCCGAGGGCGGCGCTGATCGAGGTGCTCGAGTGACCGACGCCGAAGGTGTCGTACTCGCTTTCGCTGCGGTTCGGGAACGGGGCGAGCCCCCCGTGCTGCTTGATGGTGTGCAGCCGATTGCGCCGCCCGGTGAGCACTTTGTGCGGGTAGGCCTGGTGACCGACGTCCCACACCAGCCGGTCGTGCGGGGTGTCGAAGACGTAATGCAGCGCGATCGTCAGTTCCACCGTGCCGAGGCCGGCGGCGAAGTGCCCGCCGCGTGTGGCGACGGTCTGGATCAGGAACTGGCGCAGCTCCTCGGCCAGCTGCGGCAGTTGCGTTTCCGGTATCCGCCTGAGGTCGGCGGGCAGCTCGATCTGGTCGAGCAGGGGGTAGCTTTGCGGCTCACTCATCGGCGGCAGTTTACACTGCAGAGGCGGCGCCACGCCGCGTGTTGCTATTCGGCCACATACGGTATCAAGGACTCACTTGGCCGCAGCGCCGGTCGACTCCGGGCCATCCGGTACGGAAAAGGGTTCGATTTCAGGCTGTCCATTGCGCTTCATCAGGATCTCGACCCGCTGCTGGGCGGCTTTGAGGGCGTTCTGGCAATGCCGCGTCAGCTCCACGCCACGCTCGAACACGCGCAGCGCCTCCTCGAGTGGCAGGTCGCCGTGTTCGAGGCGCTCGGCCACCGTCTCCAGCTCCGCCAGCGCCTGCTCAAACTCCGGGACCTTCTGATCGGCTGCCACGCCGGACTCTCCGTGATCGCCGCGGCACAGCGTCGCGGGCGGGGAACACACGGGCGCCACCTTATACACTGGCGGATGACGAGGTCAATTGCGGTTGACGGGCCGACGGCGCACGCTTAAAGTGTCGGCTCGAGTTAGAACCAGTCTAAATCGGAGAGCGGCATGAACCTCAAAGGCAGCAAAACCGAGAAGAACCTGAAGGACGCGTTCGCGGGCGAGTCCCAGGCGAATCGTCGGTATCTGTATTTCGCAGCCAAGGCGGACGTCGAAGGCTTCAACGACGTTTCGGCGGTGTTCCGTTCGACTGCCGAGGGCGAGACGGGTCACGCGCACGGTCATCTGGAGTATCTGGAGGCCGTGGGCGATCCGGCGACGGGCCTGCCGATCGGCGACACGAAGCTCAACTTGAAGGCGGCGATCGCCGGCGAGACCCACGAGTACACCGACATGTACCCGGGGATGGCCAAGGCGGCCCGCGAGGAGGGCTTCACCGAGATCGCCGATTGGTTCGAGACGCTCGCCAAGGCCGAGCGCTCGCACGCCAATCGCTTCCAGAAGGCTCTCGACAACCTGTAACGCATGCACGCGCGGCGCACGCGGCTCGCCTCACGGCGGCCCCTGTGCGCCGCGCGCCGCACGGTTCTGTTCGCATGAGCACGACTCCGGGAACATCCGGCGCCGGCCGCGAGGGCAGCCTCGAGGCCCCCAAGCGCCATGCGCTCGAGTGGCGCAGCGAGGCGTTTTACGACGAAGCGGCCCTGCAGAAGGAACTCGAGCGCGTGTTCGAGATCTGCCACGGCTGCCGGCGCTGTTTTAGCCTGTGCAACGCCTTCCCGACGCTGTTCGATGCGATCGACGCAACGCCGGACGGCGAGCTCGAGGCGGTGGAGCGCAAGGTCTTCTGGCAGGTGGTGGATCACTGCTACCTGTGCGACATGTGCTTCATGACCAAGTGCCCGTACGTGCCGCCTCATCCCTGGGCAGTCGATTTCCCGCACTTGATGCTGCGCGCCAAGGCGGTGCGCACCCGCAAGGAGGGCGTGAGCCTGCGCAACCGTGCGCTGGCCTCGACCGAAGCGGTCGGACGCATCGCCGGCATACCGGTCATCGTGCAGATCGTCAACGCCGTGAACCGCACGGCCGCCGGCCGCGCGCTGCTCTCGAAGACCCTCGGCGTCGATCCCACCGCGCCGGTGCCGCCATACCATTCGCGCACCGCGCGCAAGCGGCTTGCTCGCCTGGGCACGGTCGGGTCGGTGACGGCCGCCGAGGCGCGCGCCACGCCGGAGACCACCGGTAAGGTGGCGCTGTTCACCACCTGTTACGGCAACCGCAACGAGCCCGAGCTCAATGAAGACCTCGCCGCCGTGTTCGGACACAACGGCATCGTGGTGAGCCTGCTCGGGGCCGAGCACTGCTGCGGCATGCCGCGGCTCGAGCTCGGGGATCTTGAGGCCGTCGCGCGTCTGAAAGAGCAGAACATCCCGCCGCTGCTCGCGGCGATCGACGCCGGCTTCGACATCGTCGCGCCGATTCCCTCGTGCGTGCTGATGTTCAAGCAGGAGCTGCCGCTGATGTTTCCCGAGGACGCGCAGGTGCAGCGCATCGCCAAGCGCATCTTCGATCCGTTCGAATACCTCATGCTGCGCCATCGCGCAGGCGCGCTGCGCACGGACTTCAAACAGCCGCTCGGCAAGGTGAGCTATCACGTGGCGTGCCATCTGCGTGTGCAGAACATCGGGCTGAAGACCCGCGACGTGCTGCAGCTCGTGCCCGGCACCACGGTCGAGCCCATCGAGCGCTGCTCGGGTCACGACGGCACCTACGGAGTCAAGAAGGAATTCCGCGCCGCCTCAGTGAAGATCGGCCGCCCCGTGATGAGCCGGGTGGAGGCGAGCGGCGCTGCGCACTACGCCAGTGATTGCCCGATGGCGGGTCACCAGATCGAAAGCGGGCTGGCCTCCGGCGCCGCGCCGGAGCATCCGCTGCGGCTACTGCGGCTCGCTTACGGCCTGTGAGCGCCGCTCGCGAGGGTACCGTGCAGACACTGACTCCCGCCGACCTGATGAGCCTCGAGCAGTACGCGCGCGCGCGCGAGGCATTCCGCGCGCGGGTGCTCGAGCACAAGCGCCTTCGCCGCCTGGCCGTGGGGCCAAACCTCACGTGGTGCTTCGAGGACCGCCTGACGATCCAGTACCAGATCCAGGAGATGCTGCGCGCCGAGCGGATCTTCGAGCCGGACGGGATCGCCGATGAGCTGGCCGCGTACAATCCGCTGATTCCCGACGGCGCGAACTGGAAGGCGACGCTGCTCATCGAATTCTCAGACGTCGCCGAACGGCAACGGCAGCTGACGCTGCTGAAGGGCATCGAGCGGCGCTGCTGGGTGGAGGTGCGCGGGCACACGGCCGTGTACGCCATCGCCGATGAGGACCTGGAGCGCGAGAACGAGGAGAAGACCTCCGCGGTGCATTTTCTGCGCTTCGAGCTCACGGCCGAGATGATCGCCGCGCTGCGCGGCGGAGCGCCGCTCGCCGCCGGAGCCGATCACGAGCGCTACCGCCACTGGGTGAACCCCGTGCCGGAGGCGGTGCGCGAGGCGCTCATCGCCGATCTCGCCTGAGACGCCAAAGTGGCGTTTTCGGGCGCGCCGTGCTGTAAGATTCGCGGCCCCGGGCCATTCAGCCCGCGTGAGAGTTGCGACCGAGCACGATGAGCCAGTCCTATACCGCCTCCGATATCGAGGTGCTGAGCGGCCTGGAGCCGGTGCGCCGGCGGCCGGGGATGTACACACACATCTCGCGGCCGAATCACCTGGCCCACGAGGTGATCGACAACAGCGTCGATGAGGCCATCGCGGGCTTCTGCAAACAGATCGACGTGATGCTCTACAAGGACGGCTCGGTGCAGGTGGCCGACGACGGCCGCGGCATGCCGGTCGACATCCATCCCAAGGAGAAGGTGAGCGGCGTCGAGCTGATCCTCTCCCGGCTGCACGCTGGCGGCAAATTCTCCGACAAGACCTACACCTTCTCCGGCGGTCTGCACGGCGTCGGCGTCTCGGTGGTCAATGCGCTCTCGAAAGAGCTCGAGTGCCGGATCAAGCGCGGCGGCAAGGAGTACGCGATCGGCTTTCGCGACGGCAAGCTGACATCCAAGCTCGCCGTCGTCGGCACCGTCGGGCAGCGCAATACCGGCACGACGGTGCGGTTCTGGCCGGACCCGCAGTTCTTCGATTCCGACAAGTTCTCCGTGCCGCAGCTGAAGCATACGCTCAAGGCCAAGGCCGTGCTGTGCCCGGGGTTGCGCATCAGCTTCACCCACGAGGCCACCGGCGAGCGTGACGAGTGGTTCTTCAGCGGCGATCTCGGCGCCTATCTGCTCGAGGAGCTTGGCGAGCGCGAGCGGCTGCCGAACGAGCCGATCGTCGCGCAGCGCGAGCTCGAGAGCGATATGGTGAGCTATGCGCTCGCCTGGGCGCCGGGTGCCGAAACGCTCATCGGCGAGAGCTACGTCAATCTCATTCCAACTCCCGAGGGCGGCACGCACGTCAACGGCCTGCGCGCTGGCGTCGCACAGGCGGTGCGCGAATTCTGCGAATTCCGCAACCTGATGCCGCGCGGCATCAAACTGACGCCCGAGGACGTGTGGGACCGGGTCTGTTTCGTGCTGTCGGTGAAGATCCGCGAGCCGCAGTTCGCCGGGCAGATGAAGGAGCGGCTCGCCTCGCGCGATGCGGCGGCGCTGGTGGAGGGTTTCGTCCGCGACGCCATGGCGCTGTGGCTGAACGGCCATCCGGATGCCGGCGAGCGGATTGCGCAGTTCGCCATCGCCAATGCCCAGGAGCGCGCCCGCGCCGCCCAGCGCGTGGTCCGCAAGCGCATCGCCGGCGGGCCGGCGCTGCCCGGCAAGCTCGCCGACTGCGCCAGTCAGGATCCGCGCCGCGCCGAGCTGTTCCTGGTGGAGGGCGACTCGGCCGGTGGCTCGGCCAAGCAGGCGCGCGAGAAGGACTTCCAGGCCATCATGCCGCTGCGCGGCAAGATTCTGAACACCTGGGAGCTCGAACCGGGGGAGATCGGCGCCTCGCAGGAGGTCCACGATATCAGCGTGGCGCTCGGCGTCGAGCCCGGCGCGCACGACCTCAGTCAGCTTCGCTATCACAAGGTCTGCATCCTCGCAGACGCCGACTCCGACGGGCAGCACATCGCGACGCTGCTCTGCGCGCTGTTTCTGCGTCACTTCCGCCCGCTCGTGATCAACGGCCATGTCTACGTGGCCATGCCGCCGCTGTATCGCATCGACGCCGGCAAGCAGGTCTACTACGCGCTCGATGATGCCGAGCGCGACCAGATTCTGCGGCGCATCGAGAAGGACAGCCCGCGCGCCAAGCCGAGCGTGACCCGCTTCAAGGGGCTCGGTGAGATGAATCCCGCGCAGCTGCGCGAGACGACCATCGATCCGCGCACGCGCCGGCTGGTGCAGCTGACCGTCGATGCGCGCGACGAGACCGAGCAGCTGATGGACATGCTGCTCGCCAAGAAGCGCTCCGCCGATCGGCGCGAGTGGCTCGAGCGCAAGGGCAATCTCGCCGAAGTACAGGTCTGAGGGCGCGTATGGAAGAGCAGGAGCTCAATTTCGAGGGCATCGAGCGCCAGGCGCTGCGCGTGTTTACGGAAAAAGCGTACCTCGATTACTCGATGTACGTGATCCTTGACCGCGCGCTGCCTTCGATCGGCGACGGCCTGAAGCCCGTGCAGCGGCGCATCATCTACGCCATGAGCGAGCTCGGCCTCTCGGCCGCCTCCAAGCACAAGAAGTCCGCGCGCACCGTCGGGGACGTGATCGGCAAATTCCATCCGCACGGCGACAGCGCCTGCTACGAGGCGATGGTGCTGATGGCGCAGCCGTTCGCCTATCGCTATCCCATCGTCGACGGGCAGGGCAACTGGGGCTCGCAGGACGACCCGAAGTCCTTTGCGGCGATGCGCTACACCGAGGCGAAGCTCACCGCCTACGCCGACGTGCTGCTCGGGGAGCTGGCGCACGGCACGGCGGACTGGACGGCGAACTTCGACGGCACGCTCGAGGAGCCGGTGATCCTGCCGGCGCGCCTGCCGAACCTGCTGCTCAACGGCACCTCCGGCATCGCGGTCGGGATGGCGACCGACATCCCGCCGCACAATCTGCGCGAAGTGGCCGCCGCGTGCATCCAGCTGCTCGAGGATCCCGAGGCGAGCACCGCCGCCCTGATGAAGCACATCAAGGGGCCGGATCTGCCCACCGGCGCCGAGATCGTCTCCGCGCGCGCGGAGCTGAAGGCGTTCTATGAGAGCGGCACCGGCTCGTTCAAGGCGCGTGCCACCTACCAGATCGATGACGGCAACGTGGTCATCACTGCGTTTCCCTACCAGGTCTCCCCGGCGCGCGTGCAGGAGCAGATCGCCGAGCAGATGCGCGCCAAGAAGCTGCCGATGCTCGAGGACGTGCGCGACGAGTCGGATCACGAGAACCCGGTGCGCCTGGTGCTGGTGCCGCGCTCGAACCGCGTGGATCTGGTGGAGGTGATGAACCACCTGTTCGCGACCAGCGATCTGGAGCGCAACTACCGCGTCAACCTCAACATCATCGGGCTCGACGGCCGGCCGCGCGTGCTCGGCCTGAAGGCCATCCTGGCCGAGTGGCTCACCTACCGCATCGCCACCGTGCGGCGCAGGCTGGAGCACCGGCTCGAGAGAGTCAGCCGCCGCCTGCACATCCTCGAGGGAATGCTGGCGGTCTATCTCAATCTCGATGAGGTCATCCGCATCATCCGCCGCGAGGATGAGCCGAAGCCGGTGCTGATGACGCGCCTGAAGCTCTCCGACGAGCAGGCCGAGGAGATTCTCAACACCCGCCTGCGCCACCTCGCCCGGCTCGAGGAGATGAAGATCCGCGAGGAGCAGAAGAGCCTCGCCACCGAGCGCAAGGAGCTCGAGGTGCTGCTCGCGAGCGAGGCGCGCCTGAAGCGCCTGGTGGCCGCCGAGATCCGCGCCGACGCGGACCGGCACGGCGATGAGCGCCGCACGCGCATCATCGAGCGCGAGGCCGCCCAGGCGATCGACGAGACGACTCTCATTGCGAACGAGCCGGTGAGCGTGATGCTCTCAAGCGGCGGCTGGGTCCGCGCGGCCAAGGGCCACGAGATGGACCCGCGCACGCTCTCGTACAAGAGCGGCGACGCGTACCAGGCCATGGCGCGCGGGCGCAGCCTGCAGCCGGCGGTGTTCATCGACAGCACCGGACGCACCTACTGCCTGCCGGCCCACTCGCTGGCCTCGGCGCGCGGTCAGGGCGAGCCGCTCTCCGGGCGCCTCAACCCGCCGGACGGCGCGAAATTCGTCGGCGTGATGATGGGCGAGACGGAGGACCTCTGGCTGCTCGCGAGCGATGCGGGCTACGGGTTCGTGGCGCGTCTTGAGGATCTGATCACCGACCGGCGCGCCGGCAAGACCGTGCTCAACGTACCGGCCAACGCGCTGGCGCTGCCGCCGGCGCGGGTGCCGGCAGAGGATGCGCTGGTCGTCGTGGTCAGCTCCGAGGGCAAGCTGCTCGCCTTCCCGGTGAGCGAGGTGCCGCAGATGCCGCGCGGCAAGGGCAACAAACTCTACGACATTCCGGGCAAGAAGGCGGCCGCACGGGCGGAGGTCGTCGCCGCCCTCGCGGTGGTGGCGCCGCGCGGGTCGCTTGAGGTCTGGGCGGGCGACAAGAAGCGCAGCCTCTCGTGGGCGGATCTCAAGGACTACCGCGGCGAGCGCGCGCACCGCGGCGCAGTGCTGCCGCGCGGGTGGCCGCGCAGCGTGGATCGGCTCGAGGCGCTGCCGCCGCAGTAGGCGGCGTTCACCTCGGCCGCTGCTCGCTCGCCTGCAGCACCACATCCTCGGGGGCGTTGACGAAGTACCCCTGGATGAACTCGACGCCGAGCTGCCAGAGCACCGCCATGGTGTTGGCATCCTCGACGCGCTCGGCGATGGTCTTGATGCCGCGCTTGCCCGCTTCCTCGGTCAGCGCCCTCACGTGATGCTGCAGGTCCTGGTTGCGCGCCAGCGTCTGCACCAGCGCGCCGTCGATCTTCACAAAATCGAGCGGCATGGATTCGAGCAGTCCGAACGCGTTGGTGGGCGAGCCGAAGCTCTCGATGGCGAAGCGAAAGCCCCAGTGGCGCAGCTTGTCCGCGAGCGCGCGGGCCTGTGGGTTCGACACCGCCACGGTCTCCGGGATCTGGAAGCACACGGTTCCCGGGTCGGTGCGCGCCGAGCGGATGTGCCCGTCGAGCCAGGCGACGAACGAGGCATCGCGCACCGTATCCTTCGAGAGGCGGACGAACAGGCACTCCGGTCGGCGTTGCGCCGCGAACGACAGGGATGCCCCGACAACCCAGCGGTCGATGTTCTTCAGCAGATCGTTGCGCTCCGCGGCCGGCAGAAATTCCCCGGGCAGCACTTCCTTGCCGCGCGGGTCGACCATGCGCAGCAGCACATCGAACATGCGCGCATCGCCGCCGCGCAGGCTCGTCACCGGCTGCATGGCCAGATGGAAGCGGTTCTCGAGCAGCGCGCTCTTGATCTGTTTGACCCAGGCTTCATCGTAGGGCGTTGCGGCCGCGCCGGCTGCGCCTGCGGCAATCGCCTGGTTGCCGCCGCGCCGCGCGCCCCGCGAGCACGCCTCAGCCGCAGCCGCGATCACGGCATCGAGATCCATCGCCGTGCTCGGCACGGGCGCGAGCCCGACCGTGCAGGTGAGCGAGACGGACTTCGCGCCGCAGCGTACGGGGTGCTTGGCGGTTTCCTGCACGAGCTGGGCGGCCCACACTTGCAGATCGCGATCGTTGCCGCGCTCGAGCAGAGCGAGGAAGCGCACGCCGCCGAAGCGGCCGGCGATCTCCGTCGGATGCAGTGCGGCGCGCAGCTGGGCGGCGAACTCGCCGAGCACCGCTTCGCTGGCGCTCGCGCCGACCGCGAGCTCGGCATCCGCGAAGCGATCCAGCTTGATGAGCGCGAGCGCGCGCACGCCGCCCGGGCTGGTCGCCTCCAGGCGCTGCGCGAGCGCGCGCAGCAGGTCAGGCCGATGCAGCAGGCCGGTCGTCTGATCGCATTGCACGGCCTGCTGCAGATCCTGCAGCAGCTTGCGCTCGTCGCGCGGCTTGGCCGGCAGGATCAGGCGCACGCACGGCTGACCCTCGTGTTCCCCGAGCGAGAGAGTGAACTCGGCGCCGAGCACGCTGCCGTCGGGGCGCAGGGCGCTGGCCTTGAGGGTGTGCCCGCTCCAGCGGCCCTGCTGGCATGCCGCGAGCGCGCCTTTGAGCGCCGCGCGGGAGGCCTCGTCGAACAGGTCCATCACGGGCTGGCCGATCACCCCCGCTCCAGGGCCGAACAGCTCGAGCCAGGCCGGGTTGGCGTCGACCGCGATGCCCTCCTGCACGTGCATGATCGCGTCGGCGGGCCGATGCGCGAGCGCCAGCAGCGGATCGTGCGCGGCGTGCGCTGATTCGACGGTCGAATGCAGCCCGTGCTCCAGGCGCGCCGAGCGCAGCTCCCGCCCGATCACCGCGGCGAGCCGCTCCGGCGCCTCGAACGACACCGCATCGCGCGCACCGGCGCGCATCGCGGCGGCGATCGCGGGTTCATCGACGCGGGGCGTGACAACGACAATCGGCAGCCAGGGCGCGACCTGGTCGCGCAGCGCGACTACCGCAGCCGCATCGTGGCCGGGCTCGGCCACATCGATGACGAGTTCGGGCCTGACCCGGGTGAACGCATCATGCAGCGCCTCGAGGGCCGCGATCCAGGTGCACTGCACCGGCAGTCCCGCGCCGCTGAGAATGCCGTTGATCTGATCAACCACATTCCGCGAGGCGCAGCGGACAACCAGCACAATCGTGTTCTCGGCCAAGCTCGACTCCGGACGGGGCTGCCACGCGGCGTGATCAGCGTCATTCTAGCGGCGCTCGGCCGGCGTAAAGCGGCTGCGGGTCTCAATTATGTGCGCTCGCGCACAAGCTCGAGCGCACGCGCGGGCGTGGCCTTTGCGAGCCCGCCGGTGATCGGAGTCAGAACGGTCTTGGCGACGGCCCCGGGGAATTCCCGTACCAGACGCGGCACGAGATAGCCCGGCAGACGCGCCGCCAGCGCGCCGGCGAGCGCTCGCGCACGCTCATCGGGCACGAGAAAGTGCGCTGCGCCGCGCACCCGGTCGAGCGCATGCAGGTAATAGGGCAGCACGCCCGCCGCGAACAGCTCCTGTGAGAGCCGCGCCAGCACCGCGACCTCGTCGTTGATGCCGGTGAGCAGCACCGTTTGATTGAGCAGCGTGGCACCCGCGGCACGCATCTTCGCGCACGCCTCGCGCAGCGCGTCATCGATTTCGTTGGGGTGATTGATGTGCAGCACGACCACGATCGGCACTGTGCTCGAGCGCAGCCACTCGATGAGCCCCGCATCGATGCGCGAGGGCAGCACCACCGGCTGGCGTGTGTGCACGCGGATGCGCCGCACATGGGGGATTTGCATGAGCGAGCGGGCGAGAGCGCTCAGGCGCGCGTTGCTCAGAGACAGCGGGTCGCCGCCGCTCAAGATGATCTCCTCGAGCGAGGGATCGGCGGCGATCGCAGCCAGCGCCTCGCCCCAGCGCGCGCCCTCGCCGTGCTGTGCCGCGTAGGGAAACTCGCGCCGGAAGCAGTAGCGGCAGTGCACCGCGCAGGTCTCGGTGGCGATGAGCAGCGCCCGGCCGTGGTACTTCTGCAGCAATGCCGGGGCGCGCTGCGCCGCGCGCTCCTGCAGAGGATCGGCGCCGAAGCCGGGCGGCTCGAGCAGCTCCTCGGCCGCGGGCAGAACCTGGCGCAGCAGCGGGTCGTCGGGATCCCCCGGACGCATGCGCGCCACGAAGCTGCGCGGAACGCGCAGCGGGAACGATGTTGCGGCCCCCGTCGAAATCGCCCCGGGGGGCAGACCGAGCGCCTCGGCCAGCTCCTCTGGGCGGGTGATGGCCTCGGCGAGCTCCTGCTGCCAGGAGGCGGGAATCTGGCGGGGTCGGACCGATGCCGGTATCATACGCGGCCCTTTAATCGGAGAGGCCGCGCATTGTGCCGCTCCGGCAGAGAGAATGAAATGGCCAGCTACACCACCGCCGAAATCCGCTCGGGTCTGAAGGTCCTGCTCGACGGCGATCCCTACGCCGTGGTTGAGAACGAGTTCGTCAAGCCGGGCAAGGGCCAGGCGTTCAACCGCATCAAGATCCGCAACCTCAAGACCGGCCGGACCATCGAGAGGACCTTCAAGTCAGGCGATTCGCTCGAGGCGGCCGACGTGGTCGACAGCGAGATGCAGTACCTCTACCAGGACGGGGACTTCTGGCACTTCATGGTGCCGGACAGCTTCGAGCAGTACACCGCAGGCAAGGCGGCGGTGGGCGAGAGCGCGCAGTGGCTGAAGGAGGGCGTCACCTGCAGCGTCACGCTGTGGAACGGCGAGCCGCTGGTGGTCACGCCGCCGGCGCACGTGGAGCTGAAGATCGTCGAGACCGATCCGGGCCTGCGCGGGGACACCGCCACCGGCGGGCAGAAGCCGGCGAAGCTCGAGACCGGCGCCGTGGTGCGCGTGCCGCTGTTCATCGATCAGGGCGAGGTCATCCGCATCGACACGCGCACCGGCGCGTACGTCTCGCGCGCCAAGCAGTAAGCGCGGGGCTCGCCTCTAGCGCACAGCACCCTCGAAGCGGCTGGCCGCGAGCATCACGCGCGCCAGGCGCTCGAGGCCGCGCGCATCCTGCTCATCGAATCGGCCCGGCAGCGGGCTGTCGATGTCGAGCACCCCGAGCAGCTGTCCATCGGCGATGAGCGGCACGACGACCTCCGAGCGCGAGGCGGTATCGCAGGCGATGTGCCCGGGAAAGGCATGGACGTCGGGCACCACAAGCGTCGCGCGGCGCTCGGCCGCCGTGCCGCACACGCCGCGTCCGAGGGCGATGCGCACGCAGGCCGGCTTGCCCTGAAACGGCCCGAGCACCAGTTCCCCGCCGCGCAGGAAATAAAACCCCGCCCAGTTGATCTCGGGGAGCGCATCGAACAGCAGCGCGGCGGTGTTGGCCGTGTTGGCGATGGCATCGCTCTCGCCGGCGAGCAGCGCCCGCAGATCGCCGGTGAGTTCGGCGTAGCCGGCGTGCTTGTCCTTAAAATCGTACCGTTTGCTCGTGTGCTCCACGGGAACTCCGCAATCAGGCGCGTTCGATGGGGAAGGACAACACATCGTCGATGCGCTCGGCGCCCTCGGCCAGCATGACGAGCCGATCGAACCCGAGCGCCACGCCGCAGCACTCCGGCAGCCCCGCCTTGAGCGCCGCGAGCAGCCGCTCATCGAGCGCGGCGGTGCTGAGTGCGAGCCGGCGCCGCTCGGCGATGTCGTGCTCGAAGCGCGCGCGCTGCTCGCGCGCATCGGCGAGCTCGTGAAAGCCGTTGGCGAGCTCGATGCCCTCGCAGTACAGCTCGAAGCGCCGCGCGGCGCGCCGGTCCGCCGGATCGAGCCGGGCGAGGGCGGCCTGGCTCGCCGGATAACCGTATACAAACGTGAGCGCGCCGCGTCCGAGCTGCGGTCCGATCCTGACGCTCATCAGCAGTTCGAGCAACTCGTCGCGGCTGTCCGAAGCACCCGTGAAGCCCGCTGCGCGCGCCGCGGCCGTCAGCTCCGGCATCGAGGCGCTGAACGGATCGATGCCCAGCTGCTCGAGGAACACCTCCTGATAGCTCACGCGGGTGCTGGCGAGGCCGCCGGCACGAGCGCCAAGCAGTTCGCGCGCCAGCGCATCGACCTCATCCATGAGCGCATCGAGCGTCCAGCCCAGCCGGTACCATTCGATCAGGGTGAACTCCGCGTTGTGCAGCCGGCCGCGCTCGAGGCCGCGCACCACGTGACAGATCTGATAGATGTCGCCTACGCCGCCGGCGAGCAGCCGCTTCATGGCGTATTCGGGCGAAGTGTGCAGGAAGTACTGCCGTGCGGACGCGTCGGTCGCATCGGGGAAGGTCACCC
>JAKCEJ010000038.1 GCA_021838065.1 Pseudomonadota bacterium | reverse complement strand
GTGAGCCGCGGGATGTCGCCGGCTGCGTGGTGTTCCTGGCATCGGATCTGGCGCGTTATGTCACGGGCGCCTCGGTACTGGTCGACGGGGGGCTGTTCGTCAACCTGCAGTAGGGCGGTTTGCGCAGAATGCGAGGCGCCGGCCATCCTGGCGCGGCGCCTCGCGGGGGGGCTGGATCTGTTCAGCTCGTCCAGGGCCGCGAGCGCGCCACCGAGATGGCGCGGTCATCGTGCGGCCAACTGCCGCTCACGCAGCAGTAGAATTGATACAGAGTATCCTGCGCGTAGATGATCGACGGCTTGTGCGCAAAGGTGTCATCGATCGATCCCGGCGGGCCCACGTTCAGCATGATCTCCGGGACCTTGGTGAGGTGATACGGGTCCGTGCCGAGCGCGAGCAGGTCGCGCGCGTGACCGTCATTGGCAAAGCCGTAGTAGTACACGCCCCACCACGGGCCCCAGCGGACCACGCATGGGTCGCTTGCAAAGCGCGCGTCCCAAGCAGCCGGGCCCCCGTGATGAATGACGGGGTTGCCCGGATAGCGGCTCCAGGTCTTCAGATCCGGCGAGGTCGCAATGCCGATCTGCTCGATCCAGTCGCGCGACTTGTCCGTCTTGGCGTTGTAGAAAATGTAGTACAGGCCGTCGTTGCGGATCAGGTAGGGCTTGTAGAGCCCGCCGGCCTCCCACGGAAAGGCCGGATCGGGCCTCAAGATGGGCTCGGTGAGCTCCCAGTGATACAGATCGTCGGTCCAAGCAAGACCGATGACCGCCGGCCCCTGCTCGTAGCCCGGCCGCGGATAAGCGTGCCAGGCGCCGACGTAGCGCCCGTCGACCTTCATGAGCGAGCCCCTGGAGTGCAGCCCGTCCTCGTGCAGGATCGACATCAGGGCGACGTTGTAGCGGATGATCGGGTTCTTGGGGTCCCGCCGCAGGATCAGGCCGGCACGCCGCCAGTGCTCGAGGTCATCGGACTCGGCGAGCCCGGTCTGGTAGCCGATGCCGTCGAATCCGAGGTAGGTCATGTAGTAACGGCCGCCGTTCTCGAACACGAACGGACAGTCCACCTTCAGCCGGTCGAAGCTGCCGGGCACGCCCGAGCGCGTGAGGATCCTGCGTTCGAGCTTGTAGGGCGTCCTGAACGGCGCGATGTCCGGCAGACCCGCGCCCGCGCCACGCAGGCGCCCGGACGGGAAGTCCGGGCCGGGGGGCCTGCCGCCGCGGAACGCGGACGGCACGGCAGCCCCGGCACCCTGACCCAGCCCGACGCCGGCCGCCGCCAACAGTCCCGTGAGGAGCGTCCGTCTCTGTTGGTCGACCATGGCTGTCTCCTTGAATCTCCCTAGAACTTGACGTTCACTCCGAGCATCACCTGCCGGTCATCGATCGTCGCGCCCTGCGGCAGCGTCGGCACGCCGTAGTAGGACACGAGCTTCGTGCGCAGCAGGTTCGAGCCATCGACATACACCTGAATGTGGTGAGTGACGTTGTACTCCAGCGAGGCGTCCAGCCAGCCGTAGCTCGCCGTGTAGATCGGGTTGGCCGCCAGCTGGGCATTCGCACCCGCGTACAGCGAGCTGTAGAACGCGCTGCGCCAGTTGTACGCGACCCGGAAGGAAATGGGTCCCTTCTCGTAGATGCCGATCAGGTTGTAGCTGTCCTTCGAGAGGCCCGGCAGAGTCGTTGTCTGGCCGGCCACCGCCGTCGGCGCCGAGGCATCGATGTACGTGTAGTTGGCCGCGATGCCGAGGCCGCTCAGCCAGCCGGGCAGATTGCGGAAGAACTGCTGGTAACCGAGCTCCGCGCCCTTGACGGTCGCGCTGCCGCCGTCGACCGCGCCCGTGAGGTTGTAGTTGACTCCGTTGATGGTAAAGGCGTCCTGCTGGGTCTCGGAGAGCCAGAAGTTGCTCATGCGCTTGTAGAACACATCCGCGGTGAGCGCCGAGCCGCGCGCGAAGTAATACTCGAGCGAGGTGTCAACCTGCGTCGCAGTCATCGGCTTCAGGTTGGGGTTACCGCCGCTTGCAGCGCCCTGCGCGGGCAGGAGGCTGATGGACGGGCGGATCTGGCTGAAGTCCGGATAGGCGATCGCCTTGGAGGCCGCGATACGCCATTGCAGGTCGTGCGTCAGCTTGAACAGCAGGTTGAGGCTCGGCAGCGGATCGGTTTCGCCGTGCGCGAAGTTTGCCGGCGTGTAAACCCCGGCGGTGCCGACCTCGCCGCTCATGAAGTCCTCATGACGCACGAGACGCACGCCGATGTTGCCCGACATCGGAATGCCGATGTTTTCCGCGAAGTTCAACTGGACGAAACCCGCGTAGGTGCGCTCGTCGATGCGGTAGTCAGCCGTGCCGCTGTCGACCGGCGGCGGAGCGCCGAACGCGGAATACACCGCCGCGCTGTTGAAGTGCAGCTGGTTGGGGTCGAACACGACGTACGGCGGATCAACCGGCGCCGACGAGGCGGCCGAGAAGAACGGGCTCAGCGGCACGGGGTTGAACCACTGGGAGTTGGCCTGAACCTGGCTGGTCACGACGTTGGCGAACGTCGACCATTGGTTGAAGGCGTCCTTGCGGTCCGCCCAGCGGATGCCGCTTTCGATCGAGCTCAGGAACCCGTGGGCGAAAGCGTAGCTCACGTTGAACGTGGCGGCCGTCTCATCACCGCGGAAATGCTGCTCCGTGTCGTACAGGTAGCTCTGGTAGCTGAAGTTCTCGCCTCCGTAGTACGCGAGGTCCAGAGGATTGAAGCCATTGACGACCGAGCGCGTGACGCCCGACAGCGAGTTGATCTGCGTCAGCGTCGGCGGCGTTGGCTGCTGGGGTCCGAAGGCGCCGACGTCGACCGCCGGGTTGTTCAGCCGCTCAGTGGCCTTGGCGTAACTGACATCACCCGTGACGGTCCACGGGACTGGGGTCCATCTGGCATGCAGGTTGAACTGGCGGTTGACGTCTTCCACGGTGCGCCAGGCGCCGACGGTGCTGTCGAGCGCGTTCTGGAAGGTGATCGACTGGACGTTGTTCGTGCCCGGGAACAGCGTCACCGAGCCCGGAACGATCTGGTTCACGACGCCGGCGAGCCCGGCCTGGTAGCCGGCGAGACCCTGCGTATAGAAGGTGTATTGATTCTGTGCCCAGGTAAAGTCCTCGCTCGTCGCCTCGGCGTAGGTCTGGAAGTCATGGGTCGGCTGCCACTGCAGCACGGCATCGACACCGATGCGGTGGCGGTTGCCGACGAACATCGTGTTATAGACGCCGTTGGTGAAATTGATGGTCTTACCCGGCACCGCGGTGGTGCTGGTGGCGATCGCGCTGTTGGTGATGCCGTCTTCCCGGTACGCCCGGTCGTGGTAAGAGACATCGAGCAGCGCCCCGATCTTGCCGATGCCCGTGTGCCAGATGTCGCTGCCGAGCACGTTGAAGTTGGGCTTGGCCGAGCCGACCATGTCGCCATAGGTTTCCCCGGCGCTCACGTCGAGTTCCCGTCCGGCGAAATCGAACGGCTTGTGGGTGCGCAGATTGACCGTGCCGGCCAGACCGCCGGCGATCAGGCTCGCCGTGGGGTCTTTGTAGACCTCGATGCCGGCCAGCAGCGCCGAGGGGATGTCCTCGAGATTCATCACGCGGTCGCCCTGTGCGCTGAACACTTCGCGGCCGTTGAGGGTCGTTTCCGCATAGGGCAGGCCGCGGATTTCATATCCGCTCATGATGACCGAGCCGCCGATGTTGACGGTGCCGCCGCCCTCGCCGAGCTGCCGGCTGATCTGAATACCGGGGATGCGCTGCAGAGCGTCGATGGCGGTGACATCGGGAAGCTTGCCGATCTGGGAGGCGACGATCGCATCCACGATCGTATCGGAGAAGCGCTTGATATTGAGCGCGCTCTCCATGCTGGCCCGGATGCCGCTCACCACCACCTCTTTCAGAACCGCCGGCTGCGCGGTCTTCTTGGCACTGTTCTCGCTCGTCGCGGCCGGGTTGGCGGACGAGGCGGCCTGGGGTCCGGGTCCGGCAGTTTTGGCCCAGGCGGGAATGGCACCCGCCATGGCCAGGGCAACGGCCCCGGACACGAGCCTTGACGTAAGCTTCATGATCAATCCCCCTCAGTCTGTTGATGCAGTGCAGTTGCGCGAACGCCTAATGCCGCGATACTTGGCGGCTCCGCCCGCAGCGTCGTTTACAGGCGGACGATATCTTCGTATATAAATATAAATACCATTGGCGGACGGGGCGGCGCAAGAGGAATCTCATAATATGAAACGCCAGATCATATTTTTGGATGGCGGCGACTGTTGGGCGCGCGCAACATGACCTCGAGACGCGCGCTGCTGCGGCTGCTCGCGCTGGGCGGGCCGGCGGTCTCCGGCGTCAGCCGGGCACGGCCCGCCGCCGCACCGCCGGGTCCCTGCGATGTGAGCCCCATGGACCTGCAGGCCGAGTGGCGCTCCGCCGCGCACGGCATCGACACCCGCCGGCCGCGATTCGCGTGGGCCCTTGCGCCTCGGGATCCGCAGCTGCGGGTGCTCGGCCAGGGTGCCTGGCAGGTCATCGTCGCCCGGTCGGCGGCGGCGATCGGCGCCGGCCGCGGGGACGTCTGGAACAGCGGCCGCCAGTCAGGCGGCACATTGCGTGTCGCCCCGGAACGGGATCTGCCGCTTCACTCGCAAAGCGCCTACTGGTGGGGGGTGCGCGTGTGGGATCAGCGCGGCCGCCCCGGTGAGTTCAGCCGGCCGGCGCTCTTCACCACCGGCATCCTGCATGCGGACGATTGGCGCGCGCAATGGATTTCGGACGGGCCGGACTGGCCGCCAAGCCCCCTGCCGCCGCCGGCCATCAACCGCAGCCCGCCCTCCGCGCCGCAGCCGATGCCGCTGTTCCGCCGCGACTTCATCCTCGACGGCCCGCCCGTGCGCGCGCTGGTGAGCGTGTGCGGCCTCGGCCAGTACACCCTGCGCGTCAATGGCCGGCCCGCCACCTCGACCGTCCTCAATCCCGGCTGGACCGATTACCGCAAGACCGTTCTCTACGATACGTTGGACGTGACGGAGCTGCTGCGGCCGGGCGCGAACGTGCTCGCGGTCATGCTCGGCAACGGCTTCTTCAACGTCGAGAAATATCCCGGCCGGTACACCAAGTTCGTCGGCAGCTTCGGGCGGCCGAAGCTCATCCTGCAGCTGCGACTGGTGTTTGCCGACGGCAGCGAGCAGTGGGTGGTCAGCGACGAGTCGTGGCGCACGCATCCCGGGCCGATCATGCTGTCCTCGGTTTACGGAGGCGAGGATTACGACGCGCGCGCCGCCCTGCCGGGCTGGGACCGGCCGCAGTTCGCCGGACATGAGGCCTGGGCGCGCGCGACCCGGGTCGCGAGTCCCGGCGGGCGGCTGCGCGCGCAGAACGTCCCGCCAGTGCGGGTGGTGCGCACCCTGGAGCCGGTGGCGGTGACTCAGCCCAAAGCCGGCGTGTTCGTCTACGACCTCGGTGAGAACTTCTCCGGCTGGCCCGTGATTTCCGTGCGCGGACCGGCCGGCCGCACGGTACGGCTGCTGCCGGGCGAGCTGCTCGAGGCGGACGGTTGTGTCACGCAGCGCAGCGCAGCGGCGGGCCCCCAGGATGCGGTCTGGTTCACCTACACCCTCGCGGGCCGCGGTCTCGAGCACTGGCGGCCGCGTTTCAGCTACTACGGGTTCCGCTACGTGCAGGTCGAAGGCGCGGTGCCGAACGGCACCGCGCGCCCGGACGACGTGGAGCTGCTCCAGCTGAACGGCGAGTTCCTGCACGCTGCCCTGCCGCGGATCGGCACGCTCGAGACCGGCCAGCCGCTGCTGCAGCGCATCCATCAGCTGATCCTGCAGGCGCTGCACAGCAACAGTTTCAGCGTGCTCACCGACTGTCCGCAGCGCGAGAAGCTTGGCTGGCTGGAGCAGACCTATCTCAATGCCGACACGGTCTTCTATAACGAGCAGGCGGTGACGGTCTACGAGAAGATGCTCGGCGACATGATGGACAGCCAGCGGCCCTCCGGGCTGGTGCCGAGCATCGCGCCGGAATACGTGTCATTCATCGATCCCGACGGGCGCAACTCCGCGTTCCGCGACTCCCCGGAGTGGGGCTCGGCCATCGTGCTGTCGCCATGGGCGGCGTACCGCTTCACCGGCGATCGGCGCCTGCTCGAGACCGGCTATCCCGCCATGTGCCGCTATGCAGCATATCTGGCGTCCCGCGCACAGGGCGATCTGCTCGACTACGGGCTCGGCGACTGGTTCGACTGGGGCCCGAAACCGCCGGGCGAATCGCAGCTGACGAGCAAACGGCTCACCGCTTCCGCCACCTATTGCCGGCTGCTCGCCACGCTCGCGGCCATTGCCCGAGTGTTGGGGCGGGCTGCCGATGCGCAGCGCTTTGCGCGCCGCGCCGTGGCGGTGCGCCGCGCGCTGAATCGCGCGCTGTTCGATCCGGCGACCAATGAATACGGTCGCGCCAGCCAGACGGCCAACGCGATGCCGCTCGCCATCGGCCTGGTGCCGGCGCGGCACCGCGCCGCGGTGCTGGCGAATCTCGTCGCCGACATCCGCGCGCATGGCAATCACGTGACCGCGGGCGACATCGGCTACCTGTACGTGATCCTCGCGTTGATGCGCGGCGGTCGCAGCGATGTGCTGCTCGACATCCTCACGCAGACCACGGCGCCGAGTTACGGTTATCAGCTCGCGCGCGGCGCGACCGCCCTGACCGAGACCTGGAACGCCAACCCGGACAATTCTCAGAATCACTTCATGCTCGGTCAGGCCGAGGCGTGGCTCTACGGCGGGCTTGCGGGCCTGCGCATCGACATGCACCGGGCGGCAAGCGAGCGCATCCGCATCGAGCCGCAGCCGGTCAAAGGCATCCGCAGCGCCTCGGTGCGCTATCGGACGGTGGACGGTGAAGTCGCCGCGGGCTGGGAAAAGAACGAGGAGGAAACCCGCTTGCGGCTGCGGATGGAGGTTCCCGCCGGAGCGCTGGCCACTGTCGTTCTGCCCTGCGCCGCGGCGACGCGCGTGCGCGAAGGCGGCCGGCCGCTCGGCAAGACGTTCGGGGTGCTGCGCGTGCGCTCCGCCGGCGATCGCACGCTGGTCACGGTCGGCTCAGGGCGCTACGTGTTCGATGCGCCGCTCGCCTGAGCGCATCGCTCACTTGCCGATGCAGAAGCTGCCGAAGATGCGTCCGAGCAGGTCCTCGCTGGTGAACTCGCCGGTGATTTCACTCAGCGCCTGCTGCGCGGCGCGCAACTCCTCGGCGACGAGCTCCCCGGCGCGGCTGTCGCGCAGGCGCTGCTCGGCCGCCTCGACGTGGCCGCGCGCGCCCCGCAGCGCCTCGAGGTGCCGGCGGCGGGCCGAGACCGTGCCACCCTCGGCGGTCGTGAAACCCATGCACTCCTTCAGGTGCGCGCGCAGTCGCTCGAGCCCGTCGCCGCTCAACGCAGACACGGCGATGCGCGGTGGTCCGGTGACCGTATCGGCAAGCGGGATGCCGGCGGCGAGATCGGTCTTGTTCAACACCAGTGTGACCGGCACGTCGTGCGGCAGGCGGTCCCTCTCCTGCGCGTAGGCGGCGGCGTCCGGGTCGGCGACAAGATCGATCACGAACAGCACCCGGTCGGCGCGGCGCATCTGCTCATGCGCCCGGCGGATGCCTTCCGCTTCGACCACATCCGCGCTGTCGCGCAGACCCGCGGTATCGAGCACGTGCAGCGGCATGCCGTCGATGTCGATTCGCTCGCGCACGATGTCGCGCGTCGTGCCGGGGACGGGCGTGACAATCGCCGCCTCGTAGCCGGCCAGGCGATTGAGCAGGCTCGACTTGCCGGCGTTGGGGCGGCCCGCAATCACGACCGTCATGCCCTCGCGCAGCAGCGCTCCCTGGCGCGCGCTCTGCTCGACGCCCTCGAAATGATCGGCGAGCGAGCGGAAGCGCTCGTGCAGCTGGCGGTCGGCCAGAAAATCGATTTCCTCCTCCGGGAAATCGATGGCCGCCTCCACGTGCGCGCGCGCGTCGATCACCGCCTCGGTCAGTCCGTGCACCATGGCGGAAAACTCACCCTGCAGCGAGCGCATCGCGGCGCGCGCCGCTTCGCGCGAGCCGGCATCGATCAGATCGGCGATCGCCTCGGCCTGCGCCAGATCGAGTTTGCCGTTGAGGAAGGCGCGCAGCGTGAACTCCCCCGGCTGCGCCCGCCGGGCGCCGATTTCCAGGACGCGCGCCACCACCGCCTCAAGCACCGCCGGGCCGCCGTGCCCGTGCAGCTCGAGGACGTGTTCGCCCGTATAGGAATGCGGCCCGGGAAAGAACAGCGCCAGGCCGGCGTCGATGGGTTCGCGGCGGGCGTCCAGAAAGCGCGCGAAGCGCGCGGTGCGCGCTGCGGGGAGCTCGCCGAGCAGGACTGCGGCGATCTCGGGGGCCTTCGGTCCGGACACGCGCACGATGCCGATGCCGCCGCGTCCCGGCGCGGTTGCCGGCGCCACGATCGTATCCGCACGCGTCATGCGCGCAAGGGTACCCCCGGGCCCGGGGCGATGAAAGAGGCGGCCCTCTAGCTGCGCCGGCCCGTCGCCGCGGCGATGCGGCGGTTGATGTTCCACTGCTGCGCGATCGACAGCAGGCTGTTCACGACGTAGTACAGCACCAGGCCCGAGGGGAAGAACGCGAACAGGCCGGCCATGACGATCGGCATGAACATGAACATCTTGGCCTGAATCGGATCCGGCGGGGCGGGATTGAGTTTGAACTGCAGGAAGCCGGTGAGCGCCATGATGGCCGGCAGGATGAAGTACGGATCACGCGAGGAGAGGTCCTGGAGCCAGAACACGAACGGCGCTTGGCGCAGCTCGACGCTGTAGAGCAGCACCCAGTAGAACGCGATGAACACTGGGAACTGCAGAATCATCGGCAGGCACCCGGAGACCGGGTTGACCTTCTCGCGCTTGTAGATCTCCATCATCGCGCGGCCGAGCTTCTCCTTGTCGTCCTTGTAGGTCTCCTGGATGCTCTTGATGCGCGGCCCGAGCGCTTTCATCTTCGCCATGGAGCGGCCGCTCGCTTCCGAGAGCGGGTAGAAGAGGAGCTTCAGCAGCACGGTCACCAGGATGATCGCCACGCCCCAGTTGCCGGTCAGGCGGTGCGCCTGGCGCAGCAGCCAGAACAGCGGACGCGCCAGGAAGGAGAGCTTGCCGTAGTTCTCGACGTAGGTGAGAGTCGGATCGGTGGCGGCCAGCTGTGCGTGCAGCGTGGGGCCGACGAACAGGGTCTGCCCGAGCGTGAGCGTCCCGCCGGACGGCACGGTCCGCGTCGGTCCGAGGGCCGCCAGCAGGTAATCGGTCCCCGAGACCTGCGAGGTGAAGCGATAGCGCGCGCCCTTCGGCGGCACGACGGCGCTGACGAAGTCATGTTGCGGCACGGCGATCCATCCGTCCGTGACGACACGCTGGTAGTGCTGGTAGTCGCTGCTCGACGGATCGAGCTCGACGTATTCGTGCCCGTTCCACATAGCCGGGCCGTGGTAGGCGGTGCTCGCAGGATCGAAGTAGCTGCTCTTGGTGCGTGGGTCGTTGCGGAACAGCTGCGCGTACTCGGAGAACGTCCAGGCCTCGGTGCCGCCGTTGCGGATCGCGTACTCGAGGCCGATGCGGTAGGAGCCCTTGTGGAAGACGAACGTCTTGGTGAGCGTGACGCCGCCGCTCTGCCACGTGAGCGGCACTCGCAGCACTCCGCTGGGGCCCATCTGGTACTCGGCGCTCGCGGCGCTGAAGCGCGCCGTCTGGGTGGGATAGGCGCCGCCGGCCGGCCCGGTCAGGCCCGTCTGCAGGAGATATTCGGTTGCGGGGTCGGGATTCTCGAGCACCACGCGCGCGCGCTTGCCTTTGACCTTGGCATATTTCAGCAGCTGTACCGTCTCAAGCGTGCCGCCCTGCGTGCTGATCTCGAGGTCATAGACATCGGTGCGCACGTGAATGACCGGTGCGGACGAGGCCGCCGGCACTGACGGAGGGGCAACGGCCTTCGCCGCCGCCGGAGCGCGCGTCGACGCGGGGACGCTCGCAGCGGCGGGCGCCGCGGTCTGCGGCACATTGTTCGAGAGGCTGGGGGCCGCCGCGGGACCGGGCGCCTGCGTCGCCGCCGGAGTCGGCGCCGAGGCGAAATGCTCGGTCCACGTGGTGTAGTTGAACCACAGCAGCACCAGCAGTCCGAGCCAGAGGAAATAACGCAGTTGATTAGTCATGTCGGTGAGCAATTCGGGTCGAGCCGTGAGCCGGCACCGGGTCGTAGCCGCCGGGATGCCAGGGATGGCAGCGGCCGATGCGTCTGACCGCGAGCCAGCCGCCGCGCACTACGCCGAAGCGATCAATCGCCTCGAGCGCGTACTGGGAGCAGGAGGGATGGAATCGGCAGTTCGGGCCGAGCAGGGGACTGATCGTCCACTGATAAAGGCGGATCAGGGCAATGGCGAGTGCGCGCATCGCACGCTTACCTCTTTCCACAGGGCCCGCAGGCTGCCGTGCAGCTGCGCACCCGGGGTGCCAAGGGCCCTGGGGCGGGCGCTGACGACGATGTCCACCGCGGGCAGCGCCCGCTGATGCAGGCGAAAGGACTCGCGGATGATGCGGCGGATGCGGTTGCGCTCCACCGCGGTGCGGGCCACGCGCAGCGCGACCGCCAGGCCGAGACGGGGACCGGTCTTGTCGTTGCTGATCACTGTCACCGCGAAAAATCCGTTGCCAAAGCGCCGGCCCCCCGCACGCGCCGCGTCGAACTCCGCCTTATGTCGCAGGCGCCTCGCCGCCGGAAAGGCCAGCCGCTCTCGAGGCATGTGAGCCACCTCGCTTACCGTGCGCAGCGGCTGACGATCGCGCCGGCGGGAGCTGCGCTGCGGACGGGGCGCCCTCCCGCTCTACGGGATCAGCTTCTTGCGTCCCTTGGCACGGCGCCGGGCCAGCACCTTGCGGCCGTTTTGGGTCGCCATGCGTGCCCGGAACCCGTGCGTGCGCTTACGGCGCAGCTTGCTCGGTTGATAGGTACGCTTCATACCAGGGCTCCAGGGGGTCCGTTAGGGGTTCCAAAAAGGGGCGGCAAGGCTAAGCCGTTGACCGCCAAGGTGTCAATATTTTATCGCGCGAAAATCTTCAGCAGGGCGTCCGATCGGTATAGACTGCCGAGCCTTTTCCACGAAGCCGGACTTGTCCATGATGCACTTTCTGCGGGCGCGCCGCAGCGGCATCTTTCCGCGATCGCTCGGAAGGCGAAGCCTCCGGACCCAGAGGGGAGCGATCGCGAAAACCTGCGTGCCGCGTCGCGCGAGCGCCGGAGCGTACATGGCCGGTAGCGGCACTTAGAATCAGCAGGGGGAATGCGCGTGGAAGCGTCGCTGTGGGCTCGGTGCGTATGTGCCCTGGAAGCCGAGCTCCCGGAACAGCAGTTCAATACGTGGGTGCGGCCGCTGCAGGCGCTCGAGGGCGCCGGCGCGCTGAAGCTGCTCGCGCCGAACCGTTTCGTGGTCGAGTGGATCAACGAGCGGCTGCTGCCCCGAATCGGTGAGCTGCTGCGCGACAAGAGCAGCGGCGATGTGCCCATCGTGACCGTCGAGGTCGGCTCGCGCAGTCCGGCGTCCGAGCCGCCGCCGGCCGTGCCCGTCCCCGAGGCGCTGAAGCGCCCGCGCCGCGCCGAGGGGCTGGTGATCGGCGCCCGGCTCAATGCCGATTTCTCTTTTGCCACCTTCGTCGAGGGCAAGAGCAATCAGATGGCGAAAGCGGCCGCGCTGCAGGTCGCGGAGAATCCCGGCAAGGCGTACAACCCACTGTTCCTCTACGGTGGCGTCGGTCTCGGCAAGACGCACCTGATGCACGCCATCGCGCATTACATCCGCGAGCAGAACGAGGAGGCGCGCATCGCGTACGTGCACTCCGAGCGCTTCGTGAGCGATATGGTGCGCGCGCTGCAGCACAATTCGATGAACGAGTTCAAGGCGGCATACCGCTCGCTCGATGCGCTGCTCATCGACGACATCCAGTTCTTCGCCGGCAAGGACCGCTCGCAGGAGGAGTTCTTCCATACCTTCAACGCGCTGCTCGAGGGCCAGCATCAGGTCATCCTCAGCTGCGACCGCTACCCCAAGGAGGTCCAGGGCCTCGAGGAGCGTCTGAAGTCGCGTTTCGGGTGGGGCCTAACGGTGGCGATCGAGCCGCCGGAGCTCGAGACCTGCGTGGCGATTCTGATCAGCAAGTCGCGCCAGTTCGGCATGCCGCTGCCCGAAGAGGTCGCGTTCTTCATCGCCAAGCGGATCCGCTCGAACGTGCGCGAGCTCGAGGGCGCGCTGCGCCGCGTGATCGCCAATGCGCGTTTCACCGGCCGCCCGATCACGCTCGAGTTCACCAAGGAGGCGCTGAAGGACTTGTTGTCCCTGCAGGCCAAGCTCGTGACCATCGAGAACATACAAAAGACGGTCGCGGACTACTACAAAGTGCGCGTCGCGGATCTGTTGTCCAAGCGGCGCAGCCGCTCGGTGGCGCGGCCCCGCCAGGTGGCGATGGCGCTCGCCAAGGAACTCACCAGCCATAGCCTGCCGGAAATCGGCGATGCGTTCGGCGGCCGCGACCACACCACCGTGCTGCACGCCTGTAAGCGGATCAAGGCGCTGCGGGACATCGACATCAGGATGAGCGAGGACTACTCGAACCTGTTGAGAACCCTCACGGCCTGATGTGCACAAGCCTGTGAATTACCCGTGCATGACAATGGGGATAAAGTTACGCACAGCGGATGCACAGGTCGTACCCAGGCAGTCCCCGTAAAGCGCGAGCGCGAGCGGCGCGCAAGCGATTGATTGGCCACAGGCACGGGCGAAATCACCGCTATCCACAGGCCCAATGATCACTACAATCTGAATTCTTAAAGATCCCAAGAGAAGAAGATAAGACTTATGAAGCTGATGGCGAAACGCGAGGAGCTGCTCGCTCCCCTGCAAAGCGTGATCGGTGTGGTGGAGCGGCGGCAGACGATGCCGGTACTGGCTAACGTGCTGCTGTCGGCGCGCGATAAACGTCTCGGCATGACGGGAACCGACCTCGAGGTGGAACTGGCGGCCACGAGCGCTGTTCAGGTCGAGGCTGCCGGGGACATCACGGTGCCGGGGCGGAAATTTCTCGATATTCTCCGCGCGCTGCCATCAGGCGTTGAGATCATCCTCACGACCGAAGGGGAGAAGGCGACGGTGCGCGCGGGCCGCAGCCGCTTCACGCTCGCGACGCTGCCGGCCTCGGAGTTTCCGGTGCTGGAGGAAATTCATGCGCAGCAGACGCTCACCCTGGGGCAGGGAGAATTTCACCGGCTGATCGACAAGACGCACTTTTCGATGGCGCA
>JAKCEJ010000327.1 GCA_021838065.1 Pseudomonadota bacterium | reverse complement strand
CTGGATCTCGGCGCGAACCTGATCTTCGTCTCCGGCTCGTATCTGCATGGGAACGAGAACAACGCCAATGTCGCTGGAACGACCGATCCCGCCACCGGCGCCTACATTTCCCCGACCGGCACGGGCTGGATCCCAAGCTACGCACTGCTCAATTTCACCGGTACCTATCACGTCAACAAGGACTTCGCGATTTTCGCGCGTTTGGTTAATGCGCTAAACAAGCAATACTACACTGCGGGCTTCCTGGCGCCGGATGCCTACAATCCGAATGGCACGTTGCTCACCAATCCGAAGGACTGGACCAACCAGAACGGCGTGATTCCCGGGGCGCCGCGCGGCATCTGGATGGGGGTTCGAATCCGATACTAAGAGTGCGGCTGTTGACAGTACAGGCCGCGCAGTCAGGTCATCTCGCGCACGACCGAGTGATGTGATGAGCGCGGGTCGATCGGCGCAGAGTGCTCACTCGCCGCGTGCTTCGCGTTCGGCGGCATCAATAGCCGCCGCAACCTGACTGTCGGAGTCCTCGATAGCCTGTCTCGTGCAGCGGGCGGGACTCTCGGATTGGCGCGGATAGAGCCGCTCGAGCTGCTCACATGCAAAGCGGGCGGTTTCGGCGATGCGGTCGCGCAGCTCTTCCTGGCCGGACTGCGTGGTGAGGTCGAGATCCGAGAAGCTGACCAGATGGGTGAGGGTGACCTGGTCGGCCGGAGCCTCGAGACCCGGGCGCCCGGCGAGGACTGGAGTCAGGATGCTTACCTCGACGCTGATCGTCTTAGGGGAGACTTGCGCATAGGCGAGAGCCGTCAGGGCTGCGCTCGCGGTGAGCAGGACGATGCCGATGCGACGCATGCGGTCATGAACGGGAATCATGCTGACACCTCGGTCCGCACAGGGGACGCGATTCCTCTGCGTATGATAGTCGGAGCGCAGGCGCGTCCTATAGGCACTTCCCGCGCCTCGGGGGCGCCGAGTAGGTAGAGACGTCGTACGGGCGGGAGATCCGCTGAGCATGATCGTGCGTGAAGCGGCGCGGTCCCATGCTGCTCTGGTGACGGTCGGCACGCGCGGACGCTCCGGCATTGCCCATGCGCTGCTAGGCAGCGTCGCACAAGAACTGGTCTCCACTAGGGCTCGCGATGTGCGGGTTGCCCGACCGGTTCGCTTCACGTTCGTTGCCCCCTGAGGGTGCGGATCCACAGCCGGTCGAGCGCGCTCGCATCGGCAATTGCATTGGCATGGCCGGTGAGCCGCGAGCCGCTGAGATACACGATGCCGGCGATTAGAATAAGCGCGAGCAGCGGCGGCAGCAGCCCGCGACCGGTGAGCTACGCGAGCGCCGTGGCGCGCATCAGCGCAGTTCCTGCATGCTGCGCGGTGAGGCATCCGACTCGAGGCGACGACGCAGCCACTTCTCGATCTCGACTGCTCCGAGAATGGCAAATCCACCGCCGACGCACAGGGTCAGCTGGCCGGTATCGAGAGGCACGGTGCCAAACAGGGGTTGCAGCGCAGGTGCGTAGACGACCAGCAGCTGCAGCGTGATGGCGATCAGCGCAGCGATCAGCAGCGGCACATTGCCGAAGGGGTTCAGCGAGACGAGAGGGGCACGCTCGGAGCGAATGGCGAGCACGTGCCCGATCTGGGTGAAGCACAGCGTGGTGAACGCCACGGTTCGCCAAGCCTCGGAACCGGTGTGCAACTGCCACGCCTGGGCGGCAAGGATGACTCCAGCCATGACCAGACCGAATACGAGTACGTGTGTGCCCAGGCCGCGTGCGAACAGGCTCTCCGACGGGGATCGCGGTGGGCGGCGCATCAGGTCGGACTCGGGCGGCTCGGACACCAGCGCGATGCCCGGCAGGCTGTCGGTCACGAGGTTGATCCACAGGATCTGAATCGGCAGTAACGGCACGGGCAGACCGAGGAACGGCGCGAGAAATATCGTCCAGACTTCGCCGGCATTGGTGGTGAGGATGTAGCGCACGAACTTGCGCAGATTGTCGTATATCCGGCGGCCTTCGTGGACCGCGCGCACGATGGTGGCGAAGTTGTCATCGAGCAGCACCATGTCGCTGGCTTCCTTGGCAACGTCCGTGCCCGTGATGCCCATGGCCACGCCGATGTCGGCGCGCTGCAGGGCCGGGGCATCATTGACGCCATCTCCGGTCATGGCGACGATTTCGCCGTTCTTCTGCAGCGCCTCGACGATCCGTACCTTCTGCTCCGGCACAACCCGCGCGTATGCGCGCACATCGCGAACACGCTGCGCCAGCTCGTGCTCGCCGAGCGCGGCGAGCTGTGTGCCGCTGAGCAGCTCACGGTCCTCATCCAAGAGGCCAATCCGCCGCGCAATGGCTCGTGCGGTGGCGGGATGGTCGCCCGTGATCATCACCGGAACGATGCCGGCCTGCAGGCAGGTCGCGACGGATTCGCGGGCCTCGCTTCGCGGCGGATCAAGCATGGCCACCAGCGCGAGGAATTCCAGGTCGGACTCCAGGACTTCGGGCGTCACATCCGGCAGCGCCTCCCAGCGGCGGGTTGCAAAGGCGAGAACGCGCAGTCCCTCACCGGCCATGCGCTCGGCGGCCGCGAGCACCGCGCCGCGATCAATCGGTACAATCGTCGCATCCCGCCGGACGGTGCGCGAGAGAGCGATGAGCACTTCGGCGGCGCCTTTCGTGATAGACAGATACGTGCCGTCGGGACAGCGGTGCACGGTGCTCATGCGCTTGCGTTCCATTTCGAACGGCAGCTCCGCAACCCGCGGGGTGTCCCGCTCGGCCGCTTCCTTCGCAAGCCCGTTGTCTCGAGCCGCGACCAGCAGGGCGATTTCCGTCGGATCGCCGTGCGCGGTGCCGGCGGGATCAAAATAGGCGTCATGGCTGAGCGCCATGGCCTGGCGCAGCCGGTTCCAGGTGTCACCGGATCCGAACGCGTGGACCGTGATGTCGTCGCAATAGTAGGCGTCGACGCGCATCTGGTTCGTAGTCAGGGTGCCGGTCTTGTCGGAGCAGATGAAGGTGACCGCGCCGAGCGTTTCGACTGCCGGCAGACGGCGCACCAAGGCGCGGCCGACGGCCATCCCGCGCGCGCCGAGGGCGAGCGC
>JAKCEJ010000037.1 GCA_021838065.1 Pseudomonadota bacterium | reverse complement strand
CCGTCGCAGTTCGTCATGTAGACAAACGTGGGCATGGACGATGCTCCTCAGTAATGATGCGGCGCGCGGCGGGCACTGCCGAACGTCGCGGGACGGTCGGCAGGCGCGGGCAGGTTGCGCCGATAGCCGTTGGCCTGCTCTATGCGCCTCTGAAACGCCGCGGCGGGCTTGTAGAACATGTGGGCGAACTTGGACCACGGCACCGAGCCGAACAGAACCGCGCTCGCAAGGATATACAGAGCGAAGAAGACGCCCGCCCAAAGAGGATTTCCCGCTGTCTGGAAGCCCGACCACACGAGAGCGGAGGTCGCGCTTGCCAGCAACGAGACGATGAAGAGGTCCGCCCGGACGAGTCCGAAGCGCGAGTGGCCTTCCGCGGCGACGTCGACCCGCAGCAGGAGCCAGAACCAGTAGCCGCCCAGGCAGACCAACAGCGCCCCCAAGTGCCAAAGCTCGGGCACGATGGCGGGGGCCGGCGATGCGGCGGTCGGATAGGCGAACACCAACAGGGCGGTGGTGACGACGTAAAGCAGAAAGCCGTACATCAGCAGCAGATGGCTGATTCTGCGCCACGGGTTGCAGAACTCGCCGGCAGCCAGACCCGTGACGACGATGGTCTCAGCGGCGGCCGCAACGACTTCCCCGCCACCAACGCGGCGTGTCGCGCGGGATCTGACGACCTGCCGATGCTGAAAGAAGTACTTGGCGCTTCGCTTGTGGATCACGTCAATGAGCGTGCCGCAGACGACCAACACGACCATCGCAATCACATAGACCTGCATCGCAATAGGCGGGATGGATGCGGGAAGCGCAGCGAACGGATTGAGCGTGAACACGGTCGGACCCCCAAAAAGAGCGTCGGTTTTCAGCGCCTTGCGGGTTCGCAATCCCCATCCGGAATTGCCCGGCCCCCAAAGCGGCAAAAACTCTATCCCTGGGCGTCGCGGTTAGCAATAATCGTTTTAATCGATATAATGCATTATTCTCATATTTTGAATTGATTAATTGTGACTTTAGATCAACTGTGCGTCTTCGTCGAAGTAGCCGAGCGAGGGCATGTCACGCGCGCTGCCGAGGCGCTCCACATGAGCCAGTCGGCCGCGTCGGCCGCGATTGCGGCACTGGAGGAGTCCTATCAAATCAAGCTCTTCGACCGGGTGGGGCGGGGGATCCAGCTCACCGAAGCGGGCCGGACATTCCTGCGCGAGGCGCGCGCGGTGCTGGACCGGGCGTCGATGGCACGCACGGTGCTGCAGGATCTGGCGGGCTGCCCGTCCGGCCCGATCGCCCTTGCCGCCAGTCAGACCATCGCGACCTACTGGCTGCCCAGAAGGCTCGCCGCGTTTCACACGGCAAATCCCCGGGTCCGGCTCAACGTGGTGATCCGTAACACCCGGGAGGTCGAGAGTGCAGTCGCCGATGGCGAGGTGAGTATCGGGCTCGTCGAAGGCCCGACGCAGCACCCCGCGCTGCTGCGCACGCGGCTCGACCAAGATCAGATGGTCCTGGTGGTGGCTGCAAATCGCGAGCCACTGCCGGTGAAGCCCTCGGGAGGCGTCGATCTGGGTGCGCTCAACTGGGTGATCCGAGAGCCCGGATCGGGTACTCGGCGAGGCCTTGAGGATCTGGCGACCCGCGAGGGCCTCTCGCTCGATGATCTCAACATTTTCCTCGAGTTACCCGGCAATGAGGCCGTGCGCGAAGCGGTGGAAGCCGGCGTGGGCGCGACCATCATCTCGCGTCATGTCGTGGCGTCGGCTATTGCGGCCGGCAGGCTCAGCGAGATTCCGATTGAATTGCCGCAGCGGGAATACGCACTGGTGCGCCACCGGGACCGCCATGCGACGCCGGCGCAGAAAGCGCTCATCGCGCACCTGAGCGGCGAGGCCGATGCACGCTGAGCGCCGCCCAGCGGGAATGCGGTCCGCGTGAGGCACCTGGCATACCGTGCCGATATGCCAGGTGCCCTGCCGCGGCGCGCCTCAGGAGCGCTGACCCTGGAGCTGCTTGCCGAATAGGCCGAAGAATTGCATTGCCTGCTGGTTGTTCGGATCGCCGAGCAGGCGCCACGCGCCGCTGAGTCCTCCTTTCGGCGGCGGCAACTTTTGATATTCATTGCTCGCCGCGAGCAGCGCCTCGCCCCAACTGACCAGGACGTTCTGTACTTCCGGCCGCAGCAGGAAGGTGAGAATCTGCCCGAGCGCATTGTTGCGAGTCAGCTGCTCGAGCAGTGACAGAGCATCGGTCGCAACACCGGCGAGGCGCGCGATCATCTCCTCGGTGAGAGCATCCTCAGCGGCGCCGAACAAGCGCGCCAGGTGCACGATCCGGTCGAGATCTCCGTTCTCCACGAGTCGCGTGATCGCCGGCAGCGCCTGCTCCAGGCGGCTGCGATTGATGCGGTCCAGCACATCGAGCGCCTCGCCGAAAGTCCCCGCCAGCCGACCGACCATGTCATCGGTCAGCGCATCGCGGGCGCTCGCCACGAAGGATCCGATCTCCTCGGCCTGACTCGGGGTTCCCGCCGTCTGTGTCTCGCTCATGACGCCTCTCCTTAGAGCAAGCCGCGGGCGGAGGCCCAATAAAGCCTGTTATAGGCGGTCTTGAACCAATGCATGGACTTCGTCGGTGCCTTGGGGCTGGGGGGGTGCTGATAGTCGAACATCGCATAGGTGGCCCGGTCCTTGCCCGCCTCGATGAAGCAGAACACCTTGCCGTCGTAGTTGCGCACCGGGGAGCCGATCTTGACCATCGCCGCGAGATTCCCCGCCAGGGTATCGGCCTCGAAGTGCGCCGTGGAACCGGCCTTGCTGATCGGCAGGTTGGTGGTGTCGCCAAGCACGAAGACGTTGTCCCGACCCTCCATGTTGAGGCGGTAGCGGTCGGTGGGGATCCAGCCGCCCTTGCCCAAACCGTTCTTCTCGATCACTTCCATCCCCTTGTGCGCGGGAATCGAGATCAGAAGATCGTATGGCGTCTCCGTCCCTTCCTCGCTGCGGATCACCTTGCCGCGGCCGTCGACTTCCTTGAGATTGAACAATGTCTCGTAGGTGATGCCGAGCCGCTCGAACTCGGGTGTCGCCCACTTGGCGACGTTCTCCAGGCTGTGCGTGCGGCCGATCGGGTACGTGTAGTGGATCTGGGTCTTCTCGAGGATGCCGCGATCCTTGAAATAGTCGTGCAGCATGAAGGTGATCTCGAGCGGCGCCATCGGGCATTTGTGCGGAACGCCGACGCTGATCACCACGCGCCCGCCCTGAAATTCCTGCAGGCGCTTGAACATGTGCACGGCGGACTGCTCGGTGTAGAAGCATTCTGCGGATTCACTCAGGCCCGGCGTCCCTTCGAGGAAAATCCGCGAGCCGGTGGCGATCACGAGCACATCGTAAGGGTAGGTTTTGCCGCTCTTGGTGCGGACCTGGTTCTGATCGAGGCGGAATTCCTCGACGGGATCCACATGGAATTCGATTTCGGGCTCGAGCAGACGCCGCTGGTCGCGGTAGAGCTCGTCCGGCATCATCTGCCCGAGCGCGACGTAAAGCAGCCCCGGTTGATACATGTGCCGTTCCGATGCCGAAAGCATGGTGATGCGCGCCTTGGCTGCGTGCAGCTCCTCGTGCAGCCGGCGAGCGAGGTTATTGGCGAGTATGGTGCCCCCCATGCCGCCGCCTACGATCAGTATCTTCATGGCAATCTCCTGAGGCTTGTGTCGTTGTTGGAGAATCCCGTGCGTCGTGCGGACTACTTCAATTTGCGTACCCGGATGTGCCAGACCCCGCCGCTCTCCTCGCTGCCGAGCATCTCGTGACCGACTTTATTGATCCACACGGGCACATCCTGCGCGGAGCCCTTGTCGGAGGAGAGCAGCTCGAGGACCTCGCCGATCTCGGCCTCCTTCAGTTGCGCGATCAGCTCCATCAGCGGGCCGGGGCAGAAGCTGCCGGTGGCGTCGATGACTTTGATTTTCTCGTTGACCATGGCGATCGTTCTCCTTGCGCTTCAAAACACGAGGATCTGGCCGCCGGAGGCGTCACTCAGAAAGCGCGTCATGCCCATCGGGCCCTCGATACAGGACTCGAGCCGGCCCTCCTCGAGGCCAAGCAGGTCCATGGCCATGGAGCAGGCATAGAGGCGCGCACCGCCAAGGTCCTTGGCCTGCTCGAACAGGTGCCGGAAGGACGGAACGTTCTTCTCGGCCATCAGGCGCCCCATGTCGCCCTCGGCGGGTGCTTTGGGCGCCTCACCGCGCACGAAATACCCAAGCGCGTTCATCGAGAGAAACACGATGACCTCCGTACCGAGGGCCCCGGCCGTGGCGGCGACCATGGCGGCCATCTGCATTTTCTCGCGCGATCCTGAGACGCACAGGAGACTGAGTCTGTTTGGCATCGTATGTTCCTCTCGGCCGGTCAGGTTGAGCGCGACGCCGGGGTGTCGCATCAGAAGGAGTGGCTGGCCGAGGGCGCCGATGAGCCTGAGGGCACACCCGCCCATGGCCGATTCCCGCCGGCTGCCGCCTCTCTCCTCAAGTACACGCCTCGAGGCGCGGCCTGTCACTACAAGAACCATGCCACAGGTGCGCTGGGGACGATGTCCGACGCTGCCGCGGGCTGCACCGCAAGCCATGCCCCGAGCGCAGGATCTCGTCACCGCGACGCTGCCGTGTCGCCGACGCTCTGGCTTGACGGGGCCTGCGGTGCATGCCAGCGTGAGGCCCGTGTCATGTCAATTGAGGGAAATGTGTCATGACTGACAGGTCCGTCAGCAAGCCGAGCTGCGAGCAGATCCTCGATACGTTTCCCGAGCCGTTCGTCGTCATCGACCAGGACTACCGGATCGTGGCGGCGAACAGCGCCTATTGCCGCCACTACGGGGTCCCGGAGAACGAAGTGGTGGGGCGGCGCTGCCATGAGATATCACATCACTCCGCACTGCCGTGCAGCCGCAACGGGGAGCACTGTCCGCTCGAGGAGGTGATGCGCACGGGCAGCGAAGTTGGCGTGCTCCATATCCATTACCATCAGACCCACACCGAGCAGGTGCAACTGCACGCGGTGCCGATTCTGGGGCCGCAGGGCCGCATCGATTACGTCGGCGAATACATTCACCCGATCACGCCGATGTCCGCCGTTGACGCCGGGAGCCTGTTGATCGGGCGCTCGCGCGCGATGCTTCACCTGGTGAGCCTGCTGCAGCGGGTGGCGCCGACGGAAACGACGGTTCTGCTGCTCGGCGAGAGCGGTGTCGGCAAGGAGCGCGTGGCCGCCTACATTCATCATTATTCCCAGCGCGGCGACGGGCCGTTCGTGGTGGTCGACTGCGCCACGCTCGGGGACCAGCTCATCGAGAACGAATTGTTCGGCCATGAGAAGGGTGCCTTCACGGGGGCCGATGCGCGCAAGAAGGGGCTGTTCGAGACGGCCGATGGCGGGACTCTCTTTATTGACGAGATCGGGGATCTGCCGCTGCCGCTTCAGAGCAAGCTGCTGCGTGTCCTGGAGACCGGCACCGTGCGGCGCGTCGGGGGTACAGACTATCTTAAGGTGCGGGTACGAGCGATCGCGGCCACCAACCGGGATATCGCGGCCATGGTCGAAGAGGGTCTGTTCCGCAGGGACCTGTATTACCGGCTGACTCCGTTCCCGGTGCGCGTGCCGGCGCTGCGGGAGCACAAGGACGACATCCCTGCGCTCGCCGAGCACTTCCTGGCGCGCAGCCCCGAGGGGGAGCGCCAATTGCCGCTCTCGCCCGATGTCATCGAGGCGCTGCTCAATCACGAGTATCCCGGCAACGTGCGCGAGCTGCGCAACGTGATCGAGCGCGCCGTCGTTCTCGCGGCAAGCGGAATGATTCAGCCCTGGCACATCGCATTTTCGGGCCCGGCCGCCTCGGGCGCCGATCCACGGCCGCCGTGGGGCGCCGGCCCTGCGCCCGCGTCGCGCCGCTGCCTCGATGAGGCCACGGTCCTCGCCGCTCTGGAGCGCTGCGCGGGCAACCGCCGCGAGGCGGCCGAGGCCCTCGGCGTCAGCGAGCGCACGCTCTATCGATATGTTGAGAGGCTTCGCAACACGGGACGCCTGCCAGGGACGGGTACGCACGCAGACTCTGACGCGGGGCATGACGACCGCGGGTAGAGTCACGCCGCCGGTTTGGCGTCGCAGGATGTTTGGCGGGTCGCCCTGGCGCGGCGCGCGCCACAATGGTTCGTTCGCAGGCCTCGCGGCGGGATCCGGTGTGCTCCGACTGGCCAGGCAGAGTGTTCCTTCAATTGTTTCCACCCATCTGCGCAGCGCCCGATGAGTCTGCGCGATGCGACGGGCCGCTCCGGGAGACTCGCCCGGCTGCTCATTCAGCGCCAGCTCGAGGGCTAGGCGCGCGCAGGCGGGCTGCGCTTCTGCCAGACATAGACGGGAATCCCCGCCAGTATGACCAGCGTGCCCCAATACAGGCAGTCCTTGCCCGTTCCCGCAGTGGCCCAGAGCGCGAACGCAAAGGCCAGCAGGGACAGGGCGGTGTCGCGAACGTTCCGCCTGCTCCCGCCGCTGAACAGTATCTCAGCCATGGAACACAGCATGTACGGCACCAGAGTGAACAGCGTGGCGATCAGGATGTCGATTTTGAACGTGTTCACCAGTCCGCTGCTGTAATTCATGACGATCAGTGCCGTGCCAATGGCGCTTGAGAACACCAGACCGGCGGCGGGCGTCCCCCGGCGCAGCTCCCGGGCGAACAGCTTCGGGAACAGATTGTCACGCGCGACCGCCTGAGCGAACTGGCCGGACATCAGGATCCAGCCGTTCAACGCCCCGAAGCAGGAAATCGCGCCGGTGAGCGCGATCACACGGCCCGCCCATCCGCCCCACAGGAGCCTTGCGGCGTCGGCGAAAGGCGCATCGGAGTGGGCGAGCGTCTGAGCGGGGATGATGCCCATCACCGCGGTGGTGCACACGATATAGAAGACGGCGGCGACAATGGTGCCGAGCATCGTGGCACGAGGTATGGTTCTGCTCGGGTCTTTCACATGGTCGGCCGGGATCGTCCCGCATTCCAGTCCCAGAAATGCCCACATGGTGAGCGCGGCGCACGCGCTGATGGCCTTGAACGGCGATCCGGCGGACTCGCTGGAGGCGAGCAAGTGTGGGTTGAAGTAGAAGCTTCCGAATAGCGCCAGCACCAGCAGCGGTGAGAGCTTGAGGATCACCGTGACGAGCTGGAGCCGTCCGGCGGTGCGAATGCCCCAGACATTGACCCCGGTCAGCAGCCAGCTCGCCAGCAGCGCAACGCCTGCTCCAGCCAGAGGGCTCGTGCCGATCGCCGGTATCAATGGGACGAGATAGCTCGCGAACGCAACGGAAATGGCGGCTACCGCAGCGGCGATGCTGATCCAATACATCCAGGCGACCAGAAAGCCGGCGAAATCCCCGAAGGCGTCTCGAGAATAGGCGTAGGGTCCGCCTGCCTGCGGCGAGCGCCGCGACAGGTTGCTGAACACCCAGGCCAGCGTCAGGGCGCCGATGGTGCTCAGCATCCAGCCCCACAGGCTGTAGGTGCCGTACAGGGCCAGCACCGCGGGCAAGAGGAACACGCCGGAGCCGACCATGTTGCCGACCACCATCGAGGTGGTCATCGCGAGACCGAGGCTGCGACGAGGTTCTATCCCGGTCTGCATGTCGTGAGTGCTCAGAAGACCCCGGCGGCGCATGCAAGGGCGCTCACGCTACCAGAATCTCCGGGGCCAGAGTAAAGTTCATGCCCAAGGTGGCCATGACTCCCATGCCGGCGCACGCGCGTGTCGCCCTGACCCGCCAAGTCAGCTCCGCCATGGAACGCTGCGAGTTGACGCATCTGCCGCGCTGCTCGATCGATATTGCCCTTGCCCGCTCGCAGCACGAGGCCTACGAGGAGGCGCTGCGCGGGCTTGGCTGCCGCGTGCAGAGGCTCGCTGAGGAGCCTGAGCTTGCCGACTCGGTGTTCGTGGAAGACACGGCTCTCGTACTCGATGAACTTGCGGTCATCACTCGCCCGGGCGCCGAGTCAAGACGCCCCGAGACGGCAACGATCGCTGGTGCGCTCGGCGCGTTCCGGCCGCTCGCCCGGATCGAAGCCCCTGGAACGCTCGACGGCGGCGATGTGCTCTGCGTCGATCGAAAGCTGTACGTCGGGGTGTCGAGCCGCAGCAATCGCGCCGGCATCGAGCAGCTGCGTTTGCTGCTGACCCCGCTCGGATATGCAGTAGAGCCGGTGCAGGTGCGCGGCTGCCTGCACCTCAAGAGCGCGGTGACGCGGGTGGGACCGACTACGCTGCTCATCAATCCCCGCTGGGTGGACCGAAGGCACTTTGCCGGCGCGGACGTCGTGGAAGTGGACGAGGCGGAGCCGCTTGCCGCCAACGCCATTCTGATTGAGCAGAGCGTCATCTATTCCACCTCGAACGCGGCCACAGCCGAGCGGTTGCGAAGTCACGGAATCAATCTGCGCACCGTCGAGATGTCCGAGGTGGAGAAGGCGGAAGGCGCTGTCACGTGCTGCAGTGTGATCTTCTCCGTGACGGCGTAGCGCGCCACGCGGCGGCGCGCCCTGACACGGCGCAGCGATGCCGCGCCGATGTGCTCAGTCGCGGTGACCCTTGGCAGCGGTTGACCCAGACACGTTTCGCGCCACGCAGAGACGGGACGGAATGAGGCCGCGCTGTTGCGCTCGCGCGAGCAACCGAGAACCGGGAACGTCTTGGCGGGGAGCAGCTCGGCGCTTGACCCCGCGCAATTTGCCGCTGTAGAGTGCTTCAACACCCCTCAATAGAGTGTGGCCGTGAGCGCATCCGCGATCGACAGCGTTCCTGCAGTCGATGAAAGTTCGGTCAGTCTGCCCGCGTGGATCTATCGTGACCCGGAGTTCTTCGAACTCGAGCAGGAGCGCATCTTCCGCAGCAGCTGGCAGCTCGTGTGCCACGTCAACGACGTGCCGCAACGCGGCGATTATCACACCTTCGAGTTTCTCGGCGAGAGCGTCATCGTGGTGCGCGGCGAGGACGAACAGGTGCGCAGCTTCTACAACGTCTGCCGTCACCGCGCCGCGCGTCTACTGGATGGTCCGAAGGGGCACTGCGGACGGCGCATCACCTGTCCGTATCACGCCTGGACCTACGCAACGGACGGCCGCCTGATTGGCTTGCCGCAGCGCGAGGCCTTCCAAGGGCTTGATCGGACGCTGCACGGACTCGCCCCCCTCGAGCAGGAGATCTTCCTGGGATTCATCTTTGTGCGTTTCGCGCCCGGCCTGCCGAGCGTGCGTGAAATGGCTGCGCCCTATCTCGATGAGCTCAATGCCTATCGCTTCGAGGCGCTCGTGCCGCAGGGCAGGGTGACGCTTCGCCCGCGCAGCGTGAACTGGAAGAACATCGCGGACAACTATTCCGACGGGCTGCACATTCCCGTGGCGCATCCGGGACTCACGCGCCTGTTCGGTGAGACGTACGGCATCGAGGCGAGGCCGTGGATCGACAGGATGTGGGGGCGGCTCAGCGAGATGCCTTCGCGCCAGTGGTCGGAGGCGCTCTATCAGCGGCTGCTGCCGCAGGTGGACCATCTGCCACCGGACCGGCAGCGTGTGTGGGTCTACTTCAAGCTCTGGCCGAACGTCGCGTTCGACATCTACCCCGACCAGGTCGACTTCATGCAGTTCCTGCCGATCTCCCCGACCGAGACCCTGATCCGCGAGATTGCCTACGTGCATCCCGACGATCGGCGCGAGATGCGCGCCGCGCGCTACCTCAACTGGCGGATCAACCGGCAGGTCAATCGGGAAGACACCGTGCTGATCGCGAGAGTGCAGGCCGGCATGGGCTCGCAAAGCTATACGGTGGGCCCTCTGGGACAGAGCGAGGTCTGCCTGCGCAGCTTTGCGCGCCGGATGCATTCCCTCATTCCGCAGAGCCGGGAGCCGCGGGCTCCGGGCAGAGGCTGGAGCTTCGGGCACCGCGGTCGATGAGGCCTGGCGTGATGCCTCACGACCCGAACACTGCGAGGGGCGAAGCCGGGCGCATCGCAGCAGGGCCCGCCGCGCGGTGACGCCCGGGTGCTCAAGCCCAGCGGCCACGGCGCGTGCGCGGCGTGGGGACGGCAGATCGAGCGAGGTCTGCCTTGACTTCAAATCCTGTGCCGCCGATCCGGATCGATCAGGGGACTGCCGATCGCCCGGCCACCCCTGCCTCGCGCACGCGCCGTGTTCGCCTTGGGCTACAGAACGATCGTGATGCTGATCGCAGTCTCAGGCCAGAGTGTCGTGTCGCTCGCACGCACGATGCCGCGGCGCTCGGCCGTGGGGTGCAGAACACGTCCGCAACTGCCGATGGCGATGCCTTGGATTGTTAGTCTTGGATTCATGATCGGAATCTCCTTGATGTCATGTCACGGATCGGCAATGGGGGACTAATCCGAGATGAGTCGGGACACACCTTCTGTCGCTGTGGATGCGGGTCATCCGCTGGGCGGGCGCGGCGCCCCCGCTAGACTTGCACCGGCGATTCGTCCCGGCGCGGCGCAGACGCCGTGACCCATCCGGGCTTCTCGGGGTGGGTGATGCCATAGGCCCGCCCCGGGACGCGGGAAGCGCCTTTGCGCTGTGAGATGGACAGATCGCCCAGCCTGATGCCGAGATCCTCGGCCCGCGTGGGGTCGGGCTGCGCGTGCGTGGACGGCGGGATGTAGAGAGTGCTCAACGCGTTGATTTCCTGGCTGGGTAAATCGCCGAGCGGACACTGGTGCAGAACCGGCGCGACGTTTTCATACGCGGAGGCCTGGTACACGATCACCCCGTGCTCGCTCGGGTAGGCGTGCAGCAGCGCATTGACCAGGACCTCAAGGTTCCGCCGTGACGGAGTGGCCTCCGGAGTGAGCAGCCCGACCACGCCGATCTGCCACAGGACGAGGGGAATTCGCGGGTCGATGCGGGGCCTCAGCAGGACGAATCCGGTCGCTTCGTAGGTCTGCAGACCTGGCAGCGCCGGATCGAACCCGAGGTCGGCGAACATCATGTCTTCGGCGGAGATGCCGGGCAGCATCTTGGCCTCGTGACCTTCCTCGCGCGCCTGCACGATGGCCTCATGGGACGGAAACACGAACACGCCGGGATGGCCGTAAAACGCAGCGCAGACGCTCAGGCCCTGGCGTACGGGCTTCAGAATGGACTCGACCATGTCCTGATAGGCCCAGAGACGAGGCTTGCCGGAGCCGGCCTCGTAATGATGTCTGAGACACTCCGCCGAGGCGTTGAGCTGTTTGATGTATGCCTCGGTATGCGGGTCGGTCACCAGATAGAACACCTTCTCCGCGGTGCCGAGGCAATATTCGGCTTCGCGGGTGATTTGGCTGATCGCCGTGATGCCCGTGCCCACCACCGTCAATTTTCCGCTCATCGCAGCCTCCTCTGTGACAACGTGTCGCGTATACGATTCAGTAGGACTCGGAAAGGGTGCGGCTGGCGCGCCGCGCGCGGGTGGCCGGCCGCGGCGTTCCAGATCCGCCGCATGCCGTGGCGCACTGCGAGCCGCGTGAACGGACCAATGCGTGGTCTTGACCATAAGGCCGGCACTGTGGCGCAGGTCGTGCGCACCGACGCCAAGGGAGGCGATGCGAGCCGCTCGCGTCCCGAGCGGCTCGCCGAGGCGGCGCGCCCGCCTGTGCGCCGATGCGGTTGGCGATGAGCGGCCGTGGTCCTGATTCGCGTGGGACGGAGGGTTGCCCGGCAGGCGTGCGCGGGAATTTGACCTCCACCGCAGCGGCGCCCACGAGTTCCCCAACCTTCCCTATGTATCAATATGTGACCGGGGCGCTCGCTGACGGGTTGGATGACATCCGGGACCATTGGGGTATGAGACACTGTGACAAACCAGAAGGGGAAGTGGATAACAACGAGTTCGTCCCTGTTTCCAACGAGTTCGTCCCAGGCGGGTGGCTGCAAGAGCGGCACGGGCGTATTCTGAGCGCGTGACAGAGGGGGCGCGGGTTCCTCAGGGACACCGCGGGGACGTCAGCAATTCACCGTCCGGCGGAGACCATGTGACGTGAATTCCCGCTTCCACGTGCCGTTTTTCATCGTGACCGTGTTCTGGGCCTATGTCGCGCTCTGCGATGTACTGGGCGCGAACAGCGCGCAGACCGCGCTCACGGCACTGCATTTTTCGCAGGTCTTCGCGCCGTCGCGGGCGCAGCTGCTGCAGCACCTGTTCCTCTATCCGGTGTTGATCGGCTGCGTGTGGGTATCCACTCGCCTCGGATGGCAGCCTTTCGCGCGCCGTATCCCGCTGCAGGCACTGCTCGGCATCGCCTTCTCCGCCCTCGCCATCCCATGTCTGGTGCTGGGAGACATCGCGGCAGGGGATTACGCGGCCGCGCCGCAGGTCTCGGTCCGCTCGTTGTCCCAGGCGGCGGCCATCGAGGCTCCGATCTGGCTCTCGAGCGTCATGAAGTTCCTGCTCCACTATGCCTTCGCGATTGCGCTGGTCACGGGGTTTGAGCTGTACCGCACCCTGCGGGACGAGGAAACCCACTCGGCAGCGCTCGAGCGCGCATTCGCCACGGCCCGCCTCGCCTCGCTGCGGATGCAGCTCTCGCCGCACTCGCTGTTCAATCTGCTGCATACGATCCAGGGACAGATCGAGTGGGACCCGGGCGCGGCGCGCGCGCTCGTGGTGCGTCTCGGTGAGCTGCTGCGCCGGCTGCTCAACGCGAGCGAGCGGGAATTCTGGCGTCTCAGCGAGGAGGTCCGCTTCGCCCGACTCTATCTTGAGCTGCAGCAGAAGCGCTTCGCCGACCGACTCGAGGTGGTGGCGCCGGATCCGACGGGACTCTCTGCGGTGTGGGTGCCGACCCTGATCCTGCAGCCTCTGGTGGAGAACGCCGTCGTGCACGGCCTTTCCGGACATCGGGCGGCCGTGACGATCACGGTGCAGGCGAGCGCCTCGGACGAGGAGCTGATGCTGCGTGTCGTGAACACGACCGGCAGTGAGGCGCGCCCGCGCAAGAGCGGGATTGGACTGAATAACGTGCGCGATCGGCTCGCGATCCACTTTGAGGAGCGGGCGAGCCTGCGTGCGGCTGCGGGGGATGCCGGGCAATGGGTTGCGGAAATCCGCCTGCCGTTGCTCTTTGACGTGGGTGCGCCGGCGGCGCGAGCGGGAGGAAGTGATGCTCAACGTGATGCTGGTTGATGATGAGGCGGATGGCCTTCGCGTGTTGCGCGAGTGCTGCGGACAGGAGCCGGACCTGCAGATCATCGGGGAGTACGGCGGCGGCGATGACGCTTTGGAGGCAATCCGCTCGGGTCCGCCGGACGTGCTCTTTCTCGACATCAGCATGGGAACCATGGACGGCATGATGCTCGCGCGCGCGCTGGGGGAGTCCATGTTGCCGCTGATCGTCTTCGTGACCGCCTATGAGCAGTATGCGCTCGAGGCGTTCGAGGTGGCCGCGCTCGACTACCTGCTCAAGCCGTTCGACCGCATGCGGTTCCGTGGCACGATCGAGCGTG
>JAKCEJ010000326.1 GCA_021838065.1 Pseudomonadota bacterium | reverse complement strand
CCGCCGCCGATATTCCCGCAGCACGGATGCACCACTGCGAGGGCATAGCCCACCGCCACCGCCGCGTCGATCGCGTTGCCGCCCTCTTTGAGGATTTTCACCCCGACCTCGGTCGCGAGGTGCTGCGAGCTCACCACCATGGCGTGCCGTGCGAGTACCGGATGAACGTGCGCCAGCGCCGCCACCGCGGTCGGCGGCGCGCTCGAATCAAGCGCTTCCGGGGAGATCGCGTTCTTCGAGCCGGCGCCCGCGGCGGTCTGAGCCGCCGGCAGCGCCGCGAAAGCGGCCGCCGGCAGCGCCGCGAGAGCGGCCGCCGCCATCCACACCAGATAAGTCTTGCGCATGTGCATCACGTTCATCCTATTGCACCGTTCACGAATAAGTCAGTCTTGCAGATCACGGCCATCAGTTCCAGTGGTATGCCACCGTCCCGTAGTAGTACGCGCCGCTGAAGCCGAACGGCGAGGAGAACGGATAGGCGAAAATGCCCGTGAAGTTATTGAGATTGTTATTGCGCTGCGGGTAGGTATTGCCGACGTTATTGCTCCCCACTGTCAGCATCCAGCCCGACCGATGATAGGACAGGCTGGCATCGAGGATCAGGCGCGCGCCGAAGGTCTGGTCGTACTTCGGGCCGTTGTTGCTGATGCTGCTCCACTGCCCGTAGCGGGTGAGCTGGCCGTGCGCGACCCAGTGGCCGACGTTCCAGTTCGCCAGGATATACGCCTTGGTCAGCGGCGCAGCCGAGGTGAGGAAGCCCGCCTCCTGTCGATTCACGATGGGCAGCACCAGTCCTTGCAGGGCGTCCTGCGGCGGGTTGGGCGCAATGCCGGTGATCTCGGTCTTGTTGTAGTTCACTCCGGCGCTCAAGGCCAGCTGCGACGCTGCGAGCGGCACCGTGTAGTGCGCCACGAAATCCCCGCCGCGCGTGCGCGTATCCACTCCGTTGTAGAAGAAGGCGCCGCCATCGACGAACGGGATGCCCACAGACGTGAGGTAGTTCTGCACCGCCGCGCCGGTGAGATCGCCGCTGAGGACGATGCGGTGCGCAATCGAGATCTGGTAGGCATCGAGCGTCATGTACAGTCCGTCATGCGGCGTGATCACGAGGCCTACCGAGAAGCTATGCGATTTCTCGGCCCTCAGGGGCTGCGCGCCGAGCGCCTTGGCGGCCGGATTGGTCACGGGGAACTGGCGGATGTTGTACGGGACGTTGTTGATGAAAAGGGTCGAGGTGTTCGAGTAGTACTCCTGCTGCAGCGTCGGGGCGAGGAAGCCGGACGCCGCGGTCCCGCGCACGGCAACCACTTTATTGAACGCGTAGCGGCCCGACAGATCGTAGGTGGTGGCGCCGCCGAAATCGCTGTACTGCGACCGGCGCACCGCGAATTCCGTCGAGAGAGCCTTGGTCCAGTTGCTCTCGAGATCGAGGTAGACCGCGCGGCTGTTGCGCGAGTGCGAGCCGGCATCGAGCGGCGTGTAGCCGGGGAAAACCTGGGCTCCCGCGCCGGCATAGGATTGCGGCTGGCCCTGGAAGACGGTGAACTTGTCGCTTTCGTAGTCCACGCCCCAGGCGACCAGCAGGCCGTTCTGCACCCAGCTCGGGTTGAAGACCCGCTTGAAATCGGCGTTCGCCACGCTCTGGCGGATCTTGTTCATGCCAATGTAGAAGTTGGTCGGCGAGGCGCTGCCGAGCGAGAAATTGAAGGTATCCGCGGTGTTGAGCTTCCAGGAGTTCCCGCCGGTATCGGCGCTGATGTCGTAATGCCAGCCGAACACCGTGCCGCGCACGCCGAGCACCTCCTGGTCGTCGAACAGGCTGCTCCCTTCAATCGGCAGGAAGCCGTGCGGATAGACCGCAACCGCGGCAGGCTGGGAGCTCTTGTACTGTGACAGCGCTCGGTAGAATCCGCCCGCCCACACGTTGCTGTGGTTCACGATGGTGAAGCCGTACAGATGCGCTTCGGGACTGAAGTCATACTGCATGTTGATCGCGGCTTGCAGGGTGTGATCGTCCGGCAGTCCGTAGTGGACCGTGGTGTGGCCGTAGAGCGGATCGCCGGGGAAGCGAAAATCCGGATTGGCGCGATTGGTCGACCCCTGGCGGGTGCCGTTCAGGCTCAGGCGCACCCAGCCCTTGGTGCCGAGCGCCACACCGTCGTCGACCCCGCCCGTCACCGTTCGGCCGTCGCCCTTGATGTATTGCCCGGCCGACAGGAATGACGAACCGCCCCGCGGGCCTTTCTTGAGGATGATGTTGATGACGCCCGCGATGGCGCCCGAGCCGTACTGCGCCGCCGCGCCGTCGCGCAGCACCTCGATGTGGTCGATGGCGTTGATGGGAATGGCGCCGAGATCGACCGGCGAGGAGCCGCGGCCGAATTCGCCGTCGACGTTGGTGATCGCGGTATCGTGGACCCGCTTGCCATTGATGAGCACCAGGGTCTCGTTCGGCGACAGGCCGCGCAGCTGCGCCGGCTCCGAGGCGTCCGTCGCATCAGTGATCGTCGACTGCGGGAAATTGAACGACGGCAACAGCACGCTGAGGGCGGCGTTCAGATTCGTTGCACCGGTTGCGGCCAGCTCCGTCGGGGTCACCACGTCGATGGGCGAGAGCGAGGTCGCCTCCGTCACACCGACTTCTCGCGTGCCGGTGACGATCACCGTGTGCAATGCGGAGGCAGCCCGGGGAATGCTGAGGACGGTCTCGCTCGCCGGCGGCGGGTCGGCGGCCGGATCGGCCGCAGCGCTGGCCGGGGGATCCGCGGCCGGATCGGCAGCGGGGCCGGGATGAGCGAAGTTCGCCGCGATCAGCCGCGGATCGGCTCTCGAGGCGAGCGTGCCGACCGGCGGCGCACCGGGCTGGCGGATCTCGATCACGTTCGCGTTCAGCCGGCGATAGGTCAGGTGCGTGCCGCCGAGCATGTGCTGCAGCGCATAATCGATGGTGACGTCGCCCCGCACGGCGGGCGCCTTGTGACCGTCGGTGAGCTTGGAAAAGAAGATGATCTGGATGCCGCTCTGGCGCGCCAGCTCCTGCAGCGCCGCGGAGAGCGGCTGGCTGCTGATCGCGAGATTGAAGGTTCTCGTCGTGCCCGCCGCCGCCCACGGGGCGCTCGAGAGC
>JAKCEJ010000325.1 GCA_021838065.1 Pseudomonadota bacterium | reverse complement strand
CTTCTTGCGTGCGATGCGCTGGAACTGATGCCCAAGCGGTCCTGGGTGTCTGCCGGCGTGATGGGCGACCTCGACGAGCAGCCAGCGCACGTTGCTGTTTCCCTGTTTGGTGATTTTTCCGTGGTAGGCGCGGTCGGCGCTTTGGTGCACGCTCGGGATGAGGCCGAAGTAACTGGCGAGCTGGTGCGCTTGATCGCCACCGTCGGTTTCGGGGCCGTCCGCCGTCCAGGCGGCGTGCACCCGCAGCATAGTGAGCAGGCTTTAGTCGTGCTGCTTCGCGACCCAGAGCGGCTCCCGCGCTGTGGTCCCCTATGTAATGACGGACTTCTGACCCGCTGCGACGAGCGCCCATCCCTCGCGTGAGCTTGCAACCTCAGGCCGCCAGCCACCCAGGGACTTGAGCTTCGCGTTGGAGGCCCTCAAGGAGCGGGGGAAGTATTTCCATATCTCGCCAAACAGGAGGGAGCCCAGAAATGCCGGCAGGCGAAAGGGTTGCGGTGCCCCCGCGGCGGCGATGAGCGCATCGACGTATTCGGAAAACAGCAGGGGTTGATCGTCGCAGACGTTATATATGCCAGCCGGAAGGCTGACGGACGCTGCAACTGCCCGTCCGGCGTCGGGCACGTAGATGGATGAGAAATAGTTCGCGCCCAGACCGATCCGGGGCAGCATGCGCTTTCTGGCCATCGCGAGTGTTTCCCGGCTCGATGGTGCGTCGGCTCCGTAGAATCCGCCAAAGCGCAGCACGATCCCGCGACCTCCGGCTCGCGTGAAACGGGCGGCTTCCTGCTCGCCGTGCAGTGCGGCGCGCAAAATCGGTGTTCCACCGTCGTCGGTTGCTGCGTCCTCACCGAGCCACGCAGCGCTGCCATCCCGGTACACGAATACGATCGATTCGTGCACATACACCGGCACTCCTACGGCCAGCGCGGCATCGACCAGGATGCGCGCACCCTCCGTGCGCAGCCGATTCGTCTCTTCCCAGTTGCGCGCTGACCGCATCCCTGAGATGGAGCCGATTTTCGTCGTCAGTCGGATAATGGCATCCGATCCGCCGATCGCTTGCCGCGCGGCCGCAGGGTCGTACAGGTCTGCGTCGACCGGCTCGGCACCCATACTGCGCACTAGGTCCGCCTTTTCCGGACCGCGGCACGTCGCGCGCACGCGATGCCCCGCAGCGACCAGCATTGGAAGGGCGGCGCGCCCGAGCACGCCTGATCCACCCGCCACGAATACATTCATCGCGTGGTCCCCCCGCAATGCCCTGCCGCTCAGGAGGAAGAAGCGGACAGGAGGCCGCTCTGGCAGTTGCCGACTGGGGAGATCAGATGCCATGCACGTGTCGCGTCACGCTCGAGCCGTGTCGGCTGGAGGCCGAAGGGCTCGGGAGTGACACCGCGGATCCAAAGCTCCATTTCCTGGATATCGATCTCTATGACGGCCGCGTTCGCGCGATCCTCTCCCGTTGGGAAATATGTGTCGAAGGATTTGCTCAGCAGCAGTTGCGCCTCCGGGATGTCACGCCGCAACGAGGGGACGCCGACCAGGGTGCCGAAGGCATCCTCGCCTTGCTGAAAGATGGCTGCGACCCTGCCGCCGCCGCAGATCTCACGCGCCTTTCGCGAGCGCCCGTCGGCAACGAAGCGCATCCGCCAATCGTCCCTCTCGAGGTCGCGGTGCAGCCCGCCCATGGGTCTGGCATTCCAGGCGCCGCCTGCAGTGGCGGTCAGGAGCCAGCACGTGCGCACCGACGCGATTGCGGCCGCGGTACCCGTGAGCAAACCGCTCACCTCCGCGTCGCTCTCTTGCACTTCGCGTGTCATGACCGACTCTCCGTTCGCGCACCGATTGCAGCCAGTGTATTCGACGTAGACCTAGATGTCTAGACCCTGTAGTCTACAAAGCATGGGCCGGGCTGCTTTCAACAACGCGGACTTCATCGAGGCTGCTCGCGCTCTGGCAATCGAGCACGGGCCGGCCGCAGTGACCGTGGATTCCATCACGCGCCGCCTGCATGCGCCCAAGGGCTCGTTCTATTATCGCTTCGCATCACGCGACATCCTGCTTGGCGAGTTGTGGCTCGCGACCGTGCTCGCCTATCAGGAGGGTTTCGTAGCGGCCGTCGAGTCGGGGGACGGCCTGGCCGCCGCGCTTCACACACCGGCATGGGCGCGCACGCACCTCGACGATGCGCGGGTACTGCTGCTTCACAGTCGACAGGACTTCATACAGGGCGAGTGGCCTGCGGCACTGCGCCGCGGCGTGCGCGACCAGGCTACCCGTTTCAAGGATTGCCTTCGGAAGTTTGCGCAGCAAGCTTTCGGGGGCGCCGGTCAGGACGAGATGCGGCGCGCCACGTTCGTTCTCGCAGAGGTTCCCGTCGCCGCGGTGAAGGAGCACATCCGACGGCACGAGTCGCCACCGCCGCTCGTCGATGAGCTGATCACAAGGACATACCACGCGATCGTAGGATCCCAGCCATGCGCGACAAGCCGCCTCGCGTAAGCGGTGACGATGTTGGAGAGCAGCGATGACCGGCTTTGAGAGGTCCGTGGACGTGCAGGCGCCACCTGCCGTCATCTGGCGCTTGATCTCACGTGTAGGCGACTGGCCCAGCTGGACGCCTACGGTGACTTCCGTCGAGGCGCTGGACGGACTCGAGTTGCAGGTGGGAGCGAGGTTCGAGCTGCGGCAACCGAAGCTGAAGCCGGCCGTCTGGACGGTTCGCTCGGTGACCGCGGGCAGGGAGTTCGTTTGGAGCAAGGGCGGCGCCGGACTCCAACTCACGGCAGCTCACTCGATCGCAGCCGCCTCCAGCGACGCCGCTAGGTTGACCATAAGCGTGCGGCTCTCCGGGGTCGTCGCCCCTCTGCTCTGGCCTCTCGCCGGGCCTCTAACCCGGCAGTACGTCACCCAGGAGGTGGAGTCGCTCAAAGCCGCGGCCGAGCGCGCCGCCTGCAATCTCGCCTAGCCGCTCCGGGCCCGAAACTAGGCACCGACCGGAGCCGAGACGCACTTTCGCAGCCGGGGCATGGGAAATCGTGGGTCCGTGGCGCGCCAGGACGAGGAGGCGAGGCCAGACCCCAGTGAAGCGTCGCGGCGCCTTCGAGGGACTCTCTCTCTCAGCG
>JAKCEJ010000324.1 GCA_021838065.1 Pseudomonadota bacterium | reverse complement strand
CCGATCGCTGATCGGCTGGCGCGCCAGCGGGTTGATCGGACGCCCCGTGAGGCGGACGGTGTCGGTGCAGCCGAGCGGACCGAGTCCATCGAGCGGCTGGGCGCTGCCGTCGACGATGCGCCCGAGCAGCTGCTCCCCGACATGGACCGTGCCAGCGTGCCGGCGGGGGATGACGCGTGCGTTCGGACCGAGCCCGTGAGCATCGCCCGCGGGCATCAGATACAGCCGGTCGCCGGCGAAACCGACAACCTCGGATTCGATGCGCGATCCATCCCCGGCGATCACGTCGCAGTAGTCACCCACTGCGGCCTGACATCCGGTCGCCTCGAGCGTCAGGCCGACCATGCGCGTCAGACACCCCTCGAGCGGCGGCGGCTCGGTCTGCTCGACCGAAAGGCGGGTGCGGCGCAGTCCGGCGCCCCAGGCCGCAGCGCGTTTCAGCTGTAACACTTCGCTCATGGGGTCTCCGGTGTGGCCGAACGATCGGCGGTGCGTTCATCGCCGAGGGCGTTCGCGGCGATGGCCGCAATGCGACTCTCCATGCGCGCATCGATGCGGGACGCTTCGCTCTGCACGAGGCAGCCCCCGCGGGTCAAAGTCGGATCCTCAATCAGGCTCCAGGCACGCTCGCCACCGCCTGCGGCCAGGCGCTCGCGCACCGTCTGGGCGTCCTCCGGATGCAGATGCACGCGCACCTCGCGTGCCGCCAGCGGCAGCTGGGCGAGCGATTCGCGCACGATCGCAATGATCTGAGTCGGCTCGGTGCGCAGCTCCCGCCGCGCCAGATGCTTGCCGACCGCGAGCGCGAGTTCGACCAGTTCGCCCTCGACCTCCTCGTCGAGCGCCTCGAGCGGACGGGTGATCAGCCCGAGCACCGCGTCGAGGCGCTGTACGCGCTCATCGAGTGCAGCAAGGCGCACGCGCAGCTCCGCCTCAGCTCGCTCCAGGCCCGCCTGGTAGCCGCGCGACTCGGCCTGCTGCTGCGCCAGGCGAAGCTCGTTGTCGCTGCGCCGACGCGCATCGGCGAGCTCGATGACCGGCCCGCTGACCTCGGGCAACTGCCAGCGCTCGACCGGCGCCGCGCCGCTGAACCGTCCACGCAACTCAGACAAACTGCTCTCCTTTACCTGCGAGCGCGATGGTGCCGGCCTCGGCGAGTTTGCGGGCGAGCTTGAGGATTTCCTTCTGCGCGCCCTCGACTTCCGAAACGCGCACCGGGCCTTTGGCCTCGAGATCGTCCTTGAGCATCTCGGCGGCACGCTGCGACATGTTCTTGAACATCTTCTCCTTCAGCGCATCGTCGGTGCCCTTCAGGGCGAGCAGCAGCTGCTCACTCGGCACTTGGCGCAACAGCTCCTGCATACCCCGGTCGTCCAGATCGAGCAGGTTGTCGAATACGAACACCAGCTCCTCGATGCGCGCAGCGAGCGGCGCATCGCTCTTGGCGACCTGCTCCATCAGGGCGCTCTCCTGGCTCGGCTCGAGGAAATTGATGATGTTCGCAGCCGCCTTGGCACCTCCGAGCACGGACGTCTTGCCGCTCGACTTGCCGGCAAACTGCTTCTCGATGATGTCGTCGAGTTCGCTGAGGGCACTCGGCTGCACGCCATCGAGCAGCGCGATACGCGCCACCACTTCCGGGCGCATGTTCGCCGGCAGCAGCGCCAGCACCTCGGCAGCCTGATCCGGATCGAGATAGGCCAGTACGATCGCGATGGTCTGGGGATGCTCGAGGCGGATAAGCTCCGCAACACCGCGCGGGTCCATCCACTTCAGCGCCTCAAGCCCCTTGGTGCTGCGGCCGATACTGATCCGATCGATGATGCTCTCGGCCTTGTCAGCCCCGAGGGCATCGACCAGCACCTTACGCAGGAACTCATCGGCGCCGACGCCGACCGAGGTCTGTCGCTCGACGCTCGCGGTGAACTCGGAGATCACCCCCTGCACTTCATCGAGCGAGACATTGCTGAGCCGCGCCATGGCCGCACCGATGCGCTGCACCTCCTTGGCACCCATGTGCTTGAGCACCTGCGCCGCCTCGCCCTCCCCGAGCGTCAGCAGCAGGATCGCCGCCCGTTCGGTGCCGCTGCGCGCGGCGTCTTTGCCGTTGCGCTCACTCATCGTTGCCTACCCAGCCGCGCACCAGCTGTGCCACGCGCTTCGGATCCTGGCCGACCATGGCTCGCGCGTTGGCGAGCTGCTGCTCGTGCGAGAGTGCCTTGACCACCGCCTCCTTCTGCGCCTGCGGCGCGCCGTCGGCCATTCCGTCGGCCCCGATCTGCGCCACCGCAGCTGCGAGGGGTCGGGCCGGTGTGAGCAGCGAGCGCACCAGTGGCCGCAGCACCGCGATCACCAGCACGATTACCCCGATGAGGCCGGCGGCGATTTTCAGCAAGCTCCAGAAGATCGGCCGCTCCCAGAAGGGCGCGGACTGGAACGTGCCGCTCGGAGTCGCCGGCAAATCGAGCGGCTCGTTGACCACGCTCACACTGTCGCCGCGCGCGGCGTTGTAGCCGACGGAATCCTTGACCAGCTGAGTGATACGCGCCAGCTCCTGGGCCGAGAGCGGCACCTGGGTCACCTTGCCATTAGCCCCCTTGACCGCGCGGTACCCGACCAGCACCGCCACGGTCAGGCGACGGATCTGTCCGGGCGGCTGGCGCGAATAGTCTAGGGTCCGGTCGATGTCATAGTTGCGCGTGACGTTGCTCGACAGGACGCTCGCACCGCCCGTTGCGCCCACGGCACCCGGAACCGGCGAGACGGCGCCGAGCGGAGCGCTCCCGGCGGGCTTGGCCGCCGGCTTCGTTGCGGTACTGCCCGGCGCGGTCGTGCCAGGCGCGCCTGCCGTTCCCTTGGCCGCCGCAGCGGCGGACTTCGCCTGCGCCGGCGGCGCCAACACACCCGGGGCGGGCGGTTCGTTCGAGAGCGAGCCCGGCACACCGCCAGGTCCGCCGGCGCCGCTGCTCTGCTGGGAAATCTGCTCACTGCGTACGATCTGGCTATTCGGCTTGTAGAGCTCCTGGGCCTGCTCATGAGTGCCGAGATTCAGCTCCGCGACCACGTCGGCGTGCACGAGGCCCGGGCCGACCAGCGGGGTGAGCAGCGCGACGATGCGCCGCGAGTCCTCG
>JAKCEJ010000036.1 GCA_021838065.1 Pseudomonadota bacterium | reverse complement strand
GCCACGGTGCTGAACCGCGCAACCGGCCGCAAGCGCGAGATCAACCCCTACCTGCGCGACGTGCTCGGCGGATTGCTGATCTCGGGTAAGCGGCCCTATGCGCAGAAGTACCGCTTCGATTGGACCACGCCCGTGGCGGTCTCCCCGACCAATCCCGAGGACCTCTACACGGCCGCCGACGTTGTGTTCCACAGCACCGACGGCGGCAAGCATTGGCACGTCGTCAGCCCCGACCTGACGCGCAACGTCAAGGCCAAGGAGCAACCGAGCGGCGGGCCGATCAACTTCGACATGAGCGGCGCGGAGACCTACGACACCATCCAGTCGATCGGGCTCGCCCCGACCAATCCGCAGGTCATCTGGGTCGGAACCGACGACGGCTGGGTGTGGGTCACCCGCGACGGCGGAGCGCACTGGAGCAAAGTCACGCCGCCCGGCGCCCCGCAATGGGCACGCGTGTATCACGTCGAGCCCTCGCCGTTCGCCGCGGGCACCGCCTATGCGGCCTTCGACGGCCATGAGATCGGCAACAACGCGCCGTACGTCTATCGCACGGCCGACTACGGCAAGCACTGGACGCGCATCACCAACGGGCTGCCCGACAGCAGCGTCGAGGTGGTGGCCGAGGATCCCCATCACGCCGGGCTGCTGTTCGCCGGCACGATCTCCGCGGGGCTGTACGTCTCGTTCGATGACGGTGGGCACTGGCAGCCGCTGCACGCGAACCTGCCGCGCGGACTGTCCGTGTGGGACGTGACCTTCGCCCCGGATCACCGCGGGATGCTGCTCGCCACCCACGGCCGCGGCATCTGGGTGCTCGACAATCTGCGGCCCCTCGAGCAGTACAGCGCCGCCGTGGCGCGTGCGCCATTCCACGCCTTCACGGCCTCCGCCGGCGTGCTGCTGTACCACTCCTACACCAACGGCGTGGGACCCGGCGCCTACATCGCGCCGAACGCGCCCACCGGAGCGATGATCACCTACCATCTCGCCAAGGCGCTCAAGCCGACTGCCGCGCAAAAGGCCGCCCATCACGGCCCGGTACGCATCACCATCCGCGATTCCGCCGGCACGGTGGTGACGACGCTGCACGGACCCGGCAAGGCCGGCTTCAACACCGTGGTCTGGAACCTGCGCTACAAGGCGCCGGCCAAACTCAACCCGCCGCTCGGCAACCCCGGACACGGAGGCGGGTTCGGCCCGGCCGCCCTGCCCGGTGAGTACGCTGCGACGCTGCACGCCGGCGCCGACACGCAGCACGTGACGCTCAAGGTCGAATCCGACCCGCGCTACCAGGTGAGCCTCGCCACCGACCGGGCCGACACTGCAGCGGGACTCGCCGCGCGCACGCAACTCTCAGCGATCAACCACCTGCTGAATCACGTCTCGACCATGCGTACGACGCTCGCAGGGGTGCTCGCGCGCGGCAACTCGGACGCGGCCTGGGCGGAGCAGCACGCGGCACTCATCGCGCAGGGCAAGAAGCTCGAGAAGACGCTCACGGCGTATCAGGACGTGCTGTGGAACCCGCACACGCAGCACAACGCCGAGGAGGACTTCCTGCGTCACTTCTCGCACCTGCACCGGCGCTTGCAGAGCGTCTACGGCATGAGCGCGGGCCTCTGGGGCGCCAAACCGCGCGCCCAGATCCTCTCGCTGATCCGTGCCGACCGGACGAAGATCGACCAGCTGCTTGCGCGTTACAACGGATCGGTGGTGTCGCAGGTGAAGGCGTGGAACAGCGCGGCCTACGCCGCCGGCGTCGCCACGCTGCCGACCGGCATGCCGGTGACGCTGAGCACCCCGCCGGCGCTGCCGTCGGGCTCCTGATCGGGGCGGTGGCGCAGCCGGAACCGGCTGCGCCACCGCTGCTCACGCGCACACTCGACCGTCACAGCGGCGCCGGTTACGACGCCATGTTTGATGTGTTGCACGGACGCTGCGCAAAAGGCTCATAGCCGACGCGGCCGCACGCATCCTCTTGCACTCCAGTGTCGACACTCGACACTGGCACCGCGAGTGCCCATCACGGGCTCAGATAAACACCGATAATTCAATTACTTAAGAAACTTTCCTGTGGTCTCGCCGAGTTTGCAGCCGTGACACCCGGCTCACCCGGACGGCGCTGTGCCCACGCCTCACGCACCAGACTCGGCGAGTTCCACGATTCCGCCTGGGGCTGATGTCGAAGAAGACCCGCTGAGCGTGTCGATTGGCGAGGGGCCCATTCGTCGTACCCATCAGAGCACCGTCCTGACCGGGGAGCAGCCATGAAATATCTGACCTTCATCCGCCACGCAGAGTCCTTTCGCGAAGCCGGACCGCCGCAGGCCTTGATGGCGGCGATGGGGGAATTCGTGCAACGATCCCTGAAATCCGGCGTACTGGTCGACACGGGAGGACTGCTGCCGAGCAAGGAGGGCGTTCGGGTCCGTCTGACGAAGGGCCGCATCACCGTCACCGACGGCCCCTTCACGGAAAGCAAGGAGATCATCGGCGGCTGGGCGATCCTCAAGACCGAGACCCGGGAGGAAGCGGTGCGCATCGCCCGCGAGTTCATGGAGCTGCACCGCGAGCACTGGCCGCAGTTCGAGGGGGAGTCCGAGGTGCGGGCAATGTTCGAGCCTGGCGTCGGTCCCTGACCGCGGCGCGCGACATACGGCACGGGAGATTCACAATGAAAGTCATGGTCCTGGTGAAAGCCACAGCCGAGAGCGAAGCCGGCGTGATGCCCACACGCGAGCTGTGGGCCGCCATGGGGCAGTTCAACGAATCACTGGTGAAGGCCGGAATCCTGCTGGCCGGTGAAGGCCTGAAGCCCAGCCGCTACGGCAAGCGGATGCGCTTCTCGGGAAAGTCGCGCACCGTGACCGACGGCCCGTTCGCGGAAACGAAGGAGCTCGTGGCCGGGTTCTGGCTGTGGCAGGTGCGCTCCATGGAGGAAGCCCTCGAGTGGGTCAGGCGCTGCCCCAATCCCATGCCGGGCGATTCGGACATCGAGATTCGTCCGCTGTTCGAGCCCGGCGACCTCTCTTGATGTGAATCACCCCAGCACGGTCCGCCGCGTGACCCCGGCAAGCCCCTGGGTCGCGCGAAGAGAGTGAGTCATGGCGAAGAATACGATCTGCCTCTGGTACGACGGCGCCGCGGAGGAAGCGGCGAGGTTTTATGCCCGGACATTTCCCGCCAGCTCGATCGGACACATCCTGCGCGCTCCCGGCAATTATCCGAGCGGCAAGCGCGGCGACGTTCTTCTCGTCGAGTTCACGGTGATCGGCCTTCCCTGCGTTGGCCTGAACGGCGGGCCCGGGTTTCCGCACAACGAGGCGTTCTCGTTCCAGGTGCTCACCGACGATCAGGCCGAGACCGATCGATACTGGAGCGCCATCCTCGATCACGGCGGAACCGAAGGCGCGTGCGGCTGGTGCAGGGACAAGTGGGGCCTCTCCTGGCAGATCACCCCGCGCGCGCTGCTCGATGCGCTGCGCGAGGCCGATCCGGCTGCCGCCAAGCGCTCGTTCGAGGCGATGATGGGGATGAAGAAGATCCACATCGCGACGATCGAAGCCGCGCGGCGCGGCTGAGGCGAGCCAGATCGGTGAGATCCACGCACCGACGGAGCACACCATGACACCGAGCCATTCGTATCTCGCCGTGTTTACCGGCAGCAAGACCAGCCCGCGCAGCGCGGCGTGGAACGCGCTCACCGAGCCGCAGCGGCGCGCCAAGGAGCAGGAGGGTATCGCCGCCTGGCAGGCCTGGTCCGAGCAGCATCGCGCCGCGATCGTCGCCATGGGCGGCCCGCTCGGCAAGACCAAGCGAGTCGATCGGCAAGGAACCCGCGACATCACCAATCAGCTCGCCGCCTTCACGGTCGTGCGCGCGCAGTCCCTGGATGCGGCCGCCCGGATGTTCGAGCAGCACCCGCACTTCACCCTCTTCCCGGGGGACGCGGTCGAGGTCATGCCGATCCTGCCGATCCCGGGCGCCTGAGCGGCCTCAGTCGGCAAGACACGATCGAGGAGAAAGCCAAGATGTCGGAACTCATTCCCTATCTGTCCTACGACGGCAACTGCGCAGAGGCGCTGCGGTTCTACGAGCGCGCGCTCGGCGGCAAGATCGAGCTGCTGGTGCGGGGCGCCGATACGCCCATGGCGGCGCAGATGCCCAAGGCGCATGCCGAGCGCATCATGCACGGGCGGCTTGCGCTTGCCGGCGGCGGCACGCTCTACGCCGGAGACTGTCCGCCCCACATGGCCTATCAGGGCATTCACGGCGTCGGCGTGACACTGAACTTCGAGACCGTCGAGCGGGCGAGCCGGGCATTCAATGCTCTGGCGGACGGCGGGAAAGTCACCATGCCCCTGCAGCCGATGTTTTGGGCGAAAATCGCCGGCATGGTGACGGATCGCTTCGGTGTGCCGTGGATCGTCAACGGGGAACTGGCGTCCGTCACGGCCCAGTAGCGCTCGAGGGGACGACGATGGCCTACATGCTGTTGATCATCGAGAAGCCCGGGGACCGAGCGGCCCGCAGCGAAACCGCGGGTCGCGCGCTCTATGAGCGCATGCTGAGCTTCAGCGCCGAGCTCAAGTCCCGCGGGCTGCTCACCATGAGCCAGGCGCTGAAGTCGGATGCCTCGGGCAGCCGCATCACGAAGCGCTCCGGCGCCGTCACGGTGCGTGACGGCCCGTTCGCCGAGGCGCGCGAGATCGTCGGCGGCTTCTTTCTGCTCACCTGCGAGACCCGCGAGGAGGCCGTGGCCATTGCCGAGGCGTGCCCCGCCGTGGAGTGGGCGACCGTGGAGGTCCGTGAGCTCGGGCCCTGCTTTCAATGAGCGCCGAGGATCCTCGCTGTGCCGCCGGCGATGGAGCCCCGCTCGAGCGAGCGATCGAGGCGATCTGGCGGATCGAGAGCCCCAAGATCATCGCGAAGCTCGCCCGTATGCTCCGTCAGGTCGGCGTGGCGCAAGAGATCGCGCAGGACGCGTGGCTCGCGGCCCTCGAGCAGTGGCCGGCGAGCGGCATCCCCGATAATCCCGGCGCCTGGCTCATGACCACGGCCAAGAACCGGGCCATCGATGAGCTGCGTCGCCTCAGGATGAGGGATGCGAAGCACTCGGCGATCGCGCACGATCCGGACCTGATCGGCTCCGCAGATGCGCTTGCCGAGGAACCCGACTCGATCGACGATGACCTGCTGCGGCTGATATTCGTTGCCTGCCACCCGGTCCTCGGCACCGAGGCGCGGGCGGCGCTGACGCTGCGCCTGCTCGGCGGGCTCACACCCGAGGAAATCGGCCGGGCGTTTCTGGTGTCGGAAGCAGCGATCCAGCAGCGCATCGTGCGTGCCAAGCGAACGCTGGCGGAGGCGCGCGTACCGTTTGAAGTGCCGGGCGCTGCGCAGCGCGCCGAGCGCCTCGCCTCCGTACTCGAGGTCATTTATCTGCTATTCAACGAGGGCTACGCGGCGACCACGGGCGATGAGTGGACGCGGCCGGCCTTGTGCGAGGAAGCGCTGCGCCTCGGGCGGACCCTGGCGGCGCTTGCCCCCGAGGATGCGGAAGTCCATGGGCTGCTCGCGCTGATGGAACTGCAGACCTCGCGCCTGCCGGCGCGTATCTCCCCGAGCGGAGAGCCGATCCTGCTGCTCGAGCAGGACCGACTGCACTGGGATCAGTTGTTGATCCGGCGCGGATTGGCGGCCCTGGAGCGCGCCGAAGCCATCGCGGGCGTGCTCGGGCCATACGCCCTGCAAGCCTCGATCGCTGCGTGCCATGCCAGAGCCGTGACCGCCGATGCGACCGACTGGCCCCGCATCGTCGCTCTGTACGATGCGCTGCACGAGGTGGCGCCATCGCCCGTCGTCGCGCTGAATCGCGCCGTGGCGGTGTCCATGGCATACGGGCCCGCCCCGGCGCTCGAGCTGCTCGACGCGTTGTGCGCCGGCGGGCGGCTGCGGACCTACCATCTGCTCTCGAGCGTGCGCGGCGATCTGCTCGAAAAGTTGGGGCGGCTCGAGGAGGCGCGCGCCGAGTATTCTCACGCCGCCGCGCTCGCCACGAACACGCGCGAACGCGATTTGCTCCGCAGACGGGCGCGAGCGCTGGCCCCACCCGAGCGGCCCGTCCACTGAGCCATTCGGCGACTGTCACACACTCACTGGATCGAGCGCGAGCAGCGCGAAGCTCGCCAGCCAGTGCTCGCCCATGTAATCACCGGCCACCTGCCCGAGCGCGCTGCCGAGGTGCTCGGCGATGGCCGCCTCGGCCGGCGCGCGCAGCGGATGCTCAGGCGGCAGCGCCGAGACGATTCGCCGCCAGCACCATGCGCGCGAGAGATTGAGGCCATCGAGATGAGCGATCTTGCCGTCGGTGCGGTCGCTGACCGTTGCCGGCGTGAACAGCGTCCGCGGCGCGCCGCGCGCCGCATCGGGCAGGAACTGCCCGAACCAGGCGGCAAAGGCCCCCGCATCGAGCACATCCGCCATCAGCGCCGCCTCGATGAGCGCCGGAGAGAGAAACTCATCCTGCGAGGGCTCCCAGGCCGGGCAGTCCCGGTCCGAGCCGTACCAGCGCCGGGCGCTCGCTGCGCACAGAGTCGCGAATTCCCCCCGGCCGGCCACAGCGGCGTAATCGCGCGCGAGCAGCAGAGCGAACGCCGTGTTGAAATGCGCGCCGGTGCGCACCGGATAAGTGGCGAGCGGCAGGAACGCCTCAAATCGGCGCTCGAACGCTGTCGCGAGCGGCGCGAGCCGCGCCGCCCAGCCTCGCCCTTCGGGGCTCGCATGGCGCAGCAGCTCACCCTCGAGCATCAGCAGCCACGCCCAGCCGTAGGGACGCTCGAACCCGCGCGTCGAGTCAGGCTCGAGGTAGGCGAGCTCACCGGCGACCTTGCTCTCGGTGAATTGCGCATCGAGCAGGGCGCGGATCTCACCGGCCGCCGCCAGGGCGGGAAAGCGCCGGTACACCCGCGCGAGCAGCCAGTGAGCGTGTACGCAGGAGTGCCAGTCAAAACTGCCGAAGAAGATCGGGTGCAGCGCGCGCGGGCCCTTGAGGTCCCCGGCGTCCCTCAGCACGTGGTCAAGCTTGTTCGGATACTCGCGGGTGACGTGGCCGAGCGCAATGCGCGCGAATCGCGCGGCGAGATCGGCCTCGAACGTGGCGGACATGCGCAGGATTACCTCAATAACGGAACACGAGTACGGCCATCAGCACGATGTTGCAGGCGAGCAGCGCGATCGCTGTCGGGATCTGCACTTTGATCACCGCGTTGCGGTCGGGAAGCTCAAGCAGCACTGCCGGAACGATGTTGAAGTTGGCGGCCATCGGTGTCACCAGCGTGCCGCAGAACCCCGAGAGCATCCCGATCGCTCCCATGATCGCCGGATCGCCGCCGAAGCGCTGCACGATCAGCGGCACGCCGATCGCCGCGGTCATCACCGGGAAGGCGGCGAAGGCGTTGCCCATCACCATGGTGAACAGGGCCATGCCCACGCAATAGACGAGCACGGCCGCGAACGGCCGGCCGAGCGGCAGCCACGTTGTGGCGATGTGGCCCACCGCGGTGCCGACGCCCGCCAGCGCGAACACCGCGCCCAGCGAGGCGAGCAGCTGAGGCAGGACCAGCGCCCAACCGATCATATCGGCGAGCCGCCGGCCCTCATCGAGCGCGGCCTGCGGCGGCGCCTTCGCCTGCCCGAGTGCGACGATCAGCGCCATCACGATGCCGAGCGCGAGCGCGACCAGCGTCACCTCGCTCGGATCGGCAAGCGGCGCGCCGTCGAGCCGGATCCGCCCGAGCGTGAAGGTTCCGACCACCGCGATGAGCGGAATGAGCAGCGCCGGGACGAACAGCGCGTTGCCGCGCCGCTCGGCGCGGCGCGCGCGCTCCTCGGGCGAGGTGCGCTCCACCGATCCGCGCCCCATCGCGCCCGTGCCGCCGAGCAGGATCAGGATCACGACGAGCACGCCGTTGGCGACATCGCCGAGGTGCGACCCGAACAGGAAGCTCACCGCGAGCAGCGCCCAGAACGCGCCGTTGCCGAAACGCTTGGGGTTGCTGCGGTCGCGCACGCTGAACAGGGCAAACGCGGCGAACATCGCGCCCGCGAGCGCGTAGACCTCGGTCAGGCCGATCACGGACGCTCCTCGCGCACCATGCGCCTGAGCTTCGCATCGAGCCGCCAGAGCCGCACACCGTGGATGGCAAAGGCGAGCAGCGCCGTCGGGATCGCCCACACGGACAGGCGAAACGGCGCGATGTGGTAGCCGCTTTGCGCGAGAAACCCCTTGATGAGCAGGATCGAGGAGATGGCGATGAAGATGTCCTCGCCGAAGAATGCGCCGACGTTGTCGGCGCTGGCCGCGTAGGCGCGCACCACGTGGCGCATTCGCTCGGAGAGCGTCCCGAGGCGGCTTTCCGCGGCACCCTCGGCCATCGGCGCCACGATCGGGCGCACCATCTGCGCCGGGCCCCCGAGGGAGGTCAGTCCGAGCGCCGCAGTGATCTGCCGCAGCGCGAGGTATATCAGAATGATCCGCCCCGCCGTCGCCGCCCGCATGCGCCCGATCAGGGTGCGGGCCCGCTCGCGCAGCCCCTCGTGCTCGAGCAGCCCGATCACCGGCAGGATCAGCCAGATGAGCGACACGTAGCGCGTGCTGTTGAATGCCCGGCCGAGCGCGGCGAGCACGTGCAGCGGGGCAATGCCCGCCGCGACGCCGGCGGTGAGCGCCGTGATCAGGATGACGATGAGCGGGTTGAGCCCGGCGGCGAAGCCCACCACGAGCACGGCGATGGCGAGCAGCGGCCAGAGGTTCAAGCGCGCTGCCCGAAGCCGCCGCCGCCCGGCGTGAGGATCGTGAGCACATCGCCCGGCGCGACCTCGAAGCTCGCGGTGGCGCCGATCGGCACCACCGCGCCGCTCTCGCGCCTGAGCTCGCCGCAACCGGCGGCCCCCGGCTCCCCGCCCGCCACCCCGAAGGGGCGCACGCGCCGATGGTTGGCGAGCAGTGCGCCTGAGAGCGGCTCGCGGAACTCCAGACGGCGCACCACGCCGTCCCCGCCGCGGTGGAGGCCTGCGCCGCCTGAGCCGCGGCGGATGGCGAACTCGCGCAGCAGCACCGGGAAGCGCGCCTCGAGGATCTCCGGGTCGGTGAGCCGCGAGTTGGTCATGTGCGTCTGCACGGCATCGCATCCGTCAAAGTCAGGGCCCGCGCCCGCGCCGCCGGCGATGGTCTCGTAGTACTGCAGCTGCTCGTTGCCGAAGGTGAGATTGTTCATCGTGCCCTGCGAGGCGGCGAGCACCCCGAGGGCGCCGTAGAGCGCATCGACGATGCACTGGGAGGTCTCCACGTTGCCTGCGGCCACCGCCGCCGGGTACGCCGGATCGAGCAGCGAGCCCGCCGGTATCGAGATCGTGAGCGGCTCGAGACAACCCTCGTTGAGGGGAATGGGCCGCTCGATGAGCGTGCGAAAGACATACACCACCGCCGCGACGCACACGGCGCGCGGCGCATTGAAGTTGCCCGCATGCGCACTCGATGTCCCGCTGAAATCGATGTGCGCCCTGCCCGTCCCGATGGTCACACGCACCGCGATCACCTGACCGTCGTCGAGCTCGTAGCGGAACGCGCCCGAGCGCAGCCCCGCGATCGCCTCACGCATGCATTGCGCCGCGTTGGCCTGAACGTGACGCATGTACTCACGCACGGTGTCGAGCCCGTGACGCGCGACGGCCCGTTCGATCTCGGCGATGCCGCGGGCATTGGCGGCCAGCTGTGCGCGCAGATCGGCCACGTTCTGATCCGGCCGGCGCGCCGGGTAGCGGGCCGAGCCGAGCGCGGCACGCAGCTCCCGCTCGCGCAGCCGCCCCCCCTCGAGCAGCTGAAAGCACTCGAACAGAACGCCTTCCTCATCGATCGTGCGGCTGAACGGCGGCATGGATCCCGGAGTGCTGCCGCCGATGTCGGCGTGATGGGCGCGCGAGGCGAGGAAGCAGTCAGGCTCGGGTGTGCCCGCAAGAAACACCGGCGTCACCACCGTCATGTCAGGCAGGTGCGTGCCGCCGTGATAGGGGCTGTTGAGCAGCCAGGCATCCCCGCGGCGCAGCCGGCCGCCGCGCGCGGCGATGACGGCGCGCACACTGGCGCCCATGGAGCCCAGGTGCACGGGCATGTGCGGCGCATTGGCGATGAGCCCTCCCTGCGCATCGAACAGCGCGCATGAGTAATCGAGCCTCTCTTTGATGTTCACCGACTGCGCGGTGGCCTTGAGCACCTCGCCCATCTGCTCGGCGATGTGCATGTACAGGTTGTTGAAAATCTCGACCCGGGCAGGATCGGGACGCTCCTCGGGTCCATGCGCGCCCTTCAGGTGCGCCGCCCCGCCGCCGGGCTCACTCTCGAGCAGCCACTCGCCGCCCTCGAGGCGCCGGGCCCGCCAGCCCGGCTCGAGCACGAGGGTCGAGTGCGGCGCGACGATCAGGGCGGGTCCCACGAGCGGCTCGGCCGGTGCGTCCGCCGGCACGAGCGGCACCTCGCGCCAGCCGCCCTCGAACCAAACGCGCGCGCGCGCCGGAAAGGAGCCATCGAATTGCCCCTGCGGCATGCTCAGCCGCTCGGGCACGGGGGACGGCATGCGCACCTCGACCCGTACCGCCTCGATCACGATCTCGAGCGCGTGGGCCTCGAAGCCGAAGCGGCGCAGATGGGCACTGTGAAATGCGGTGCGCACCGCCTCGTCACTGCCCATCGGCAGCGACAGCGTCGTGTCGCTGTCTCCGGCGCGCACCTCGAGCAGGTGCGCCGCCTGGAACGAGTGCGGGTCCCCGCCGTAGGGCTCGAGCTCCCCGCGCGCCGAGCGCTCGAGCTCCGCGAGCCGCTGGCGTGCCGACTCCAGCGCGGCCTCACCGAGCGTCTGGCGCAGGCTCGAGCGGCGCACTGCAAGACGGTCGGCCACGCCGATTCCGAAAGCCGACAGCACGCTCGCAAGCGGGTGCACGAGCACGCGGTGCATCCCAGCGGCGGCCGCCACTCGGCAGGCATGCTGCCCGGCGGCGCCGCCGAAGCAGAAGAGCGTGAACTGCCCCGCATCGAGCCCCTGGCGCGTCGAGACCTGCCGGATGGCGTTGGCCATCGACTCCACCGCCACATCGAGGAAGGCGCCGGCGAGTGCCTCGGGCGGGCGCGCCGCGCCGCCCACGATACCGGCGAGCGCCGCGAACGCCTCTGCGACCCGCGCGGTGTCGATTCGGGAGCGGCCGTCGCGGCCGAAGACCGCCGGAAGAGTGTCGGGGCGCAGCCGCCCGAGCAGCACCTGCACGTCGGTGAGCGTCAGGGGGCCTCCTCGCCCGTAACAGGCCGGACCCGGTGCCGAGCCGGCCGATGCGGGTCCGACCGCGAGCCGCCCGTCGCGCGCGGCGAGAATGGATCCGCCGCCTGCGGCGATGGTGTGCACATCGAGCATCGTCTGCTGCAGCCGCACGCCGGCGATCAGATGCTCGAAGCGGCGCGGCAGCTGCCCATCGAGCAGCGAAACGTCGGTGGACGTGCCGCCCATGTCAAAACCAATGAGCCGCTCGAATCCCGAGCGCTCACCGATCCAGGCCATCCCGATGAGGCCCCCGGCCGGCCCCGACAGCACGCTCGCGAGCGCGCGGAAGCGCTCCACTGCCGCGAGCCCGCCGTTGCTCTGCATCAGCTCGAGGCGCGCCTGGGGGTCGAGGAGCCTCAGCTGCCCCCGCAAGTCCTCCAGATACGCGCGCAGCGGCGGCGCCAGATAGGCATTCAGCACCGTGGTGTCGCCTCGGGCGACAAAGCGCACCAAAGGCGACAGCTCATGCGAGACGGACACCTCCTCGAAGCCGATCCGGCGGGCGATCCCGGCCGCCTCGCGCTCGTGGCGCGCATGACGCCAACCGTGCAGGAACACGATCGCCACCGAGCGCAGCCCCTGCCGATACGCGGCGCCGAGGTCCGCCTCGAGGCGGGCCGCATCGAGCGGCCTGAGCACCCGGCCCCGCGCGTCCATCCGCTCGTCGGCCTCGATGACCCGGGCGTACAGCCGCTCGGGCAGCACGATGTGCCGGGCGAAGATGTCGGGGCGGTTCTGATACCCGATGCGCAGCGCATCGGCGAAGCCAGCCGTCACGACGAGCAGCACCGGCGCCCCCTGACGCTCGAGCAGCGCATTGGTCGCCACCGTGGTGCCGACCTTGACCGACTGAATGCAGCCGGCAAAGGACGCCTGGCGCCCCTCTGCGGCCTCGAGAATCCCGCGCATCCCGACGATGCCCGCGTCCTCGGCGCCCGCCGATTCGGCCTGGCGCGAGAGCACCTTGCTCACGTGCAGCCGTCCCTGCGGCGAGAGCCCGATGACGTCGGTGAACGTACCCCCGCGGTCGATCCAGAACTGCCAGGCGCGCATCGCGGAATCTTAACAGGCCGATCGGCGCAGGTGCGCGGGGCTGGACCGTGCGCCGTCGGCGGGGGGCGCGCGATGCTAGACTGACGCGAGCCGTTCCGAGTCAGGAGACCGTCTCATGCAGATCAACTTGACGAACACCTGCGCACTGGTCACCGGCGCAAGTCGCGGCATCGGTGCGGCCATCGCCCGCGCGATGGGCAAGGCGGGCGCACGGGTCGCCGTGCATTACCGCAGTCAGCGCGCAGCAGCCGAGGCGCTGGCGGAGCAGATCGGCCACAATGCGGAGATTTTCCAGGCGGACCTGGCCCGATCCGACGAGTGCGCGGACCTCTGGAGCGCCGTGGTCGCCCGCTTCGGCCAGGTGCACACGCTCGTGAACAACGCGGGAGTCGCGATCGGCTCGCCTCTCGAGAGCGACCTGGAGCATTGGATCGAGGAGTGGGACGCGACGATGGCGACCAACCTGCGCGCGCCGGGCATTCTGTGCAAGCTCGCCGTCGCGCACTTCGCCGACCAAGGCGGCGGGCGGATCATCAACATCACCTCGCGCGCTGCGTTTCGGGGCGACCAGCCGCCGTACCTCGCCTATGCCGCCTCCAAGGCGGGCCTCGTCGCGCTGACCCGCTCGATCGCGCGCGGATTCGGCAAAGCGGGCATCGTCGCGTTCAACGTCGCGCCGGGCTTTACCCGCACCGAAATGGCGGGGGACTTCATCAGCCAGTACGGCGAGGAATACGCGACCGGGGACATCGCGCTCACGCGCCTGACGGAGCCCCAGGACATCGCCCCCATCGTCGTGTTCCTCGCCAGCGGCCTGGCCGACCATGCGACCGGCTGCACCATCGACGTCAACGCAGCCTCCTACGTGCACTGAGCGCAGCGCGCACGCAGCAGAATGCGGATCGGCGCGGCGGCCCCTCGGCCGCCCGCCGATGCGTGCGGCGCGCAGGCGATGGACTCTGTAGAGCCCATCCATCGAGTCCGCCGAAGCGCATTCGCCTGCGGCGGGATGGCGCTCGCCGCCTGCCTCCTCGCGGGCTGCGCCTCCGGTCCACCGCGGCGGACGCCGACCGACGGGTACTGCGTCACCGGCTACGGCTGTTATCGGGTGCTCGCCTCGGCGGCCGGCTACCGCGCGAGCGGCGTGGCCTCCTGGTACGGCCTCAGATCCGCCGGCCGCCCAACGGCCAGCGGCGTCCCGTTCGACCCCAATGCGATGCGCATTGCCGACAAGACCTTGCCGTTCGGCACCTGGGTGGACATCCGCAACCTGCGCAATGGACGGG
>JAKCEJ010000323.1 GCA_021838065.1 Pseudomonadota bacterium | reverse complement strand
CGTCACCTCGCCCGCGCCGCCGGTGAGTGTGCGGCTCGTGGTGTCGAGGCGCCAGCCGTCAAACACGAATGCTTTGACGGACTGCGGATCCGGATCGGGCGAGGCGTGGGCGCTTCGGCGCAGCACCGCGCGGATCCTGCCGAGCAGCTCGCGAGGATTGAACGGCTTGGCCACGTAGTCGTCCGCGCCGAGCTCGAGCCCGACAATTCGGTCGACATCTTCCCCGCGCGCCGTCAACATGATCACCGGCAGCTGCGAGCGGGTACGCAGCTCGCGGCAGATTGACAGGCCGTCCTCGCCGGGCAGCATCAGGTCGAGCACCAACAGATCGAAGTGTGCGCGCTCCATCGCGCGGCGCATCGCGACCGCATCGCGTACCGCGGTCACGCGCAGGCCTTCTTTCTCCAGATACTGACTCAACAGCGAGCGGATCTCGCTGTCGTCATCGACGATCAACAGGTGAGGATGCTCGGCCATGGCGTACTCCGGTGCGTCCAACGATACCGGAGCGCGGCGTGGGAGCGCCAGAGCCACACCCGCCCCGGCGGACTCCACCATTACAATTGCTCACAAACCCGGGCGCTCGAGGGCGCGTTTCACGCCGATCACGAGGTCCGCGACGTTGGTGCCGGTCGGTCCGGTGCGCAGCAGCGCGCCGGCAGCCGCGAGCGCCGTGCCCGAATCAGCGCGCCGCAGGCTGTCGTCCGGATCGAGGCCGAGCACGGCGATGCGCCCGCAGGTTTCCCCGTCGACCACCGCGCCGGCATCGTCCGTCGGCCCGTCGATTCCGTCGGTGCCGGCCGCGAGCAGAGCCAGTTCCGGGTAACCGGCGATCATCCGCGCCGCAGCGAGCGCCAGGTGTTGATTGCGGCCGCCGCGTCCGGGTGCCGCCGGCAGCTGCACTGTCGACTCCCCGCCCCAGATGCGCACCTGCGCCTCACCAAGCGCCAGCTCATGCGTGAATTGCGTCGCGAGCCGGGCGGCGTCCCCGGAGAATCTGCCCGTGGCGCGCCGCACCGTCAGGCCGCGCGCGCGCGCGGCTTCGGCGACGGCGTCCATCGCCATGTCGACCGAAGCGATGACCTCGCGCCGGATGGCGTCCCCATCCGGCGCCGGGGCGAGGATTCCCGAGCCGATGACGGCCGGATCGTCGCCCGGCACGTCGGAGATCAGCAGCGCCCGCCCGCCGCGGCCGCCGAGCCGCGCGGCCAGACGCCCGCCTTTGATCTGCGAGTAGCGCGCCCGCTCGGTGTTCAGCGTGACGATGTCGCGGCCGGCGGCAAGCCCCAGCTGCGCGAGGCGCGCGAGCTGCTCAAGCGTGACGCCGGGCATGGGGACCTCCACCAGTGAGGAGGCGCCGCCTGAGATCAAAAACAGCGGCTGGACGCGCGCCGGCAGCGCATCGAGCCACTCGAGCAGCCGCGCTCCGGCGCGCAGCGAGCGCTCATCGGGCACGGGGTGGGCGCTGTCGAGCACTTCGGCGCCGGGCGTCGCGGCAAGCGCCTCGGCGCCGTGACCCCGCGGGCTGACCACCAGCAGCCGCTCAAGAGAGGCGCCGAGCGCATCGCGGGCGCCGAGCGCCATGGCGGCGGCCGCCTTGCCGATCGCCACCGCCCAGAGCGGCCCTGCCTCGGCGCCGCGCAGCGCCTCACGCACGCAGCGGCGCCCATCCACACGGGCGAGCCCCGCCCGAAACAGCTCGATCAGCAGCTCGCGACGCGCATCGCCGGCTGTCGCCCGCTCAGCCACCGTGGACGATTTTCAGCGCACCTCGGCCGCGCTGTTTGGCCTCATCGGAGCGCTCGCGCTGCAGACGCTCCAGGTACTGCGGCGTGACATCGCCGGTGATGTATTGGCCGGAGAAGCACGAGGTGTCGAACTCCTCGATCTGCGAGTCCTCATGCCTGCAGGCGGCGATCAGATCATCGAGATCCTGATAGACGAGCCAGTCGGCCCCTATCAGCCGCATCACTTCATCGACGCTGCGCCCGCTTGCCACCAGCTCATGGGCCGCAGGCATGTCGATGCCGTATACGTTCGGATAGCGCACCGGCGGGGCCGCCGAGGCGAAATACACTCTGTGCGCGCCGGCTTCCCGCGCCAGCTCGATGATCTGGGCGGAGGTGGTGCCGCGCACGATGGAATCATCGACCAGCAGCACGTTCTTGCCGCGGAACTCCAGGTCGATGGCATTGAGCTTGCTGCGCACCGACTTCTGCCGTTGCTGCTGGCCGGGCATGATGAAAGTGCGGCCGATGTAGCGGTTCTTGGTGAACCCCTCGCGATACTTCAGGCCGAGCCGCTGGGCCAGCTGCAGCGCGCTGGTGCGGCTGGTGTCGGGGATGGGGATCACCACGTCGATATCGTGGTTCGGGCGCTCGCGCAGGATCTTGTCGGCCAGCCGGTCGCCCATGCGCATGCGCGCGCGGTACACCGAAATAGCGTCGATCTTGGAGTCCGGGCGCGCGAAATAGACGTACTCAAAGATGCATGGCGCGTGGTGCGAGCTCGCGACGCATTGATGCGAATGCAGCCGGCCGGACTCGTCGATGAGCACCGCCTCGCCCGGAGCGACGTCGCGCACCAGACGAAACGCCAGAATGTCGAGCGCCACGCTCTCGGAGGCGATCATCCACTCCTTGCCGTTCGGCGTGTCGCGCTCACCGAGCACGAGGGGACGGATGCCGTTGGGATCGCGGAACCCGACGATGCCGTGGCCGATGATCATGGCGACCACGGCGAAGCCCCCGCGGCAGCGCCGGTACACCGCCTCGAGCGCCGCGAACACATCCGCCGGCGCCATGCGCGGCGCACCGATGCGCTGCAGCTCGGAGGCGAATACATTCAGCAGCACCTCCGAGTCCGAGCCCGTGTTCAGGTGGCGACGGTCCTCGCGGGTGAGGACCTCCGCCAGCTCAGCGGCGTTGGTCAGATTGCCGTTGTGCGCCAGGCAGATCCCGTAGGGAGCGTTGACGTAGAACGGCTGCGCCTCCGAGGCACCGTCACAGCCGGCGGTCGGATAACGCACATGGCCGATGCCGAAGTTGCCCTTGAGCTCGAGCATGTGCTGCTGCTGGAACACGTCGCGCACGAGGCCGCTGCCCTTGCGCACGCTCAAGCCCGCCTCTCCGCTGGTGGCGATGCCGGCGGCGTCC
>JAKCEJ010000322.1 GCA_021838065.1 Pseudomonadota bacterium | reverse complement strand
GGGCTCGACACCGGGTGCGTCTGGGGCGGTGCGCTCACCGCCTTCGACCTCGAGCGTGGCATCACCACCGCGGTGCCCTCGCGCGGTTACCAGTCGATCGAATCCTGAGGAGACCCGCCGTGGATGCGCTGAAGCCGCTGAACTTCCCGCAGTGGATCGAGGAGAACCGTCACCTGCTGAAGCCGCCGGTCGGCAACCGCCGCGTGTTCGAGGATGGGGATTTCATCATCATGGTGGTCGGCGGCCCCAACACCCGCCGGGATTATCACGTCGATCCGGGGCAGGAGCTCTTCTACCAGCTCGAGGGCGAGATGGTCCTGAAGACGATGCAGGCGGGCCGCGCGCTTGATGTGCCGATCCGCGCCGGGGAGATGCTGCTGCTGCCGGCGCTCGTACCGCACTCCCCGCAGCGCCCGGCCGGCACGGTGGGTCTGGTCGTCGAGCGGCAGCGGCGCAGCGGCGAGCGCGACGGGTTCCAGTGGTACTGCCCGGGCTGCGCGGCGCTGCTGCACGAGACCTATATCGAACTCACCGACATCGAGGCGCAGCTGCCGCCGGTGTTCGAGCGGTTCTACGCCGATCGCGCCGCGCGCACCTGCAAGCGCTGCGGCACGGTGCTCGAGCGCTGAGCCGGGCGGATCGCCGCTTCCGCGCTAGGATGCTTTTCCTTACACTCCTGCGCGACAACCGCAACGGTTGCGCAGGGAGATCGTGATGTCACGCGTCCTCGGGATTCGACTTCTCCTGACGCTCTTCGCACTCGGCTGCCTCGCCAGCGGCGCTCGCATCGTGCTCGAACCGTCTGCGGGCGGAGGATTCCCGCTGCAACTGCACCCGGTGGCGAACGGCCTGTACCGGATCGAGCCGCAGCAGCACATCGCCCAACCGAGCGGACTGCAGGCGGGCGACCTGCTCCCGATCCGCCGCCTCAAGCCCGCCGATCGCGCCGCCATTCTTGCCAGGTACAGCATCACGGCGGGCACGGCCATCACGCTGCCGATCCTGCGTGCAGGCCGAACGCTCGCCGTGACGGTGCGAGCCATTTCCTCGCCGAACACGACGCTGGAGACGATCGAGTTTGCCGGCCTTCAGCTGACGATGTTCACAATTGCGATGCTGACGCTGTGGCGCGGCCGTGACAGGACAGCCTGGGCCTTGTCGGCCGTTTTTTTCGGCTTGATGTTCGTTGCCGGACCGCTGCAGCTGCCGATCGGGCCGCACTGGGTTGTCTGGCGCCACACACTCAAGACTCTGGTGAGTGCCACAGTACCGCTCGCGATTTACGCGTTTGCCGACGCCCTCGCGGGAGCCAGCCTGCCCTCGCGGCTGCGCCGCTTAGCTCGCGGCGGCTACGGGCTCTGGGTGCTCGCCGTCACGGCCTGGTCTCAAGCGGGGTATTGGGCACTGGTTCTCGCCGGCAATTCCGTAGTCGCGGTGGATTTTGAGCGGATCAAGCCGCTGTTGAGTCTCCCCTACGTGGCGCCGCTGCTCGTCCTCATCGCCGGCTACCGCCGCGCCGCACACGAGGATCGGCTGCGCATTCGCTGGGTGTTGTGGAGCGTCGGGGTGCTCATGGGCAGCGCCGTGCTCCTGCAGCTGTTACCGGCATCGTGGCAGACCGCAGCGGTGCAAGTCGTGTTCGTGCTGCAGGCGACGGCGATTTTGGCCCTGCTCTACGCCGTGCTGCGCACTCGTCTGATCGACGTGGGCTTCGTCATCGATCGCGCCTTGGTGTTTGGTGTGATCACGGCGTTGGTGTTCGGCACGTTCTCCGTCCTGGAACTCGGCGTTCATCAGTTTGCCGTCAGTGACCGGGTGGGCTGGGCGTTGCAGGCGTTCGCCGCGCTCATTCTGGCGGTGGTTCTGAGCCCCCTGCACCGACGACTGGAGAGCTGGATCGAGCAGATCTTCTTTCGCAGCCAGCGCCTCGCTCTACTCGCGCTTGAGCGCCTGGCGCACGAATGCCCGTTCGTGGAGCGCGAGACGCACCTGCTCGCGATGACCGTTGAGCGGCTGCAGCCGCACTGCGCCGCAGTCGCGATCTATGAACGGTCCGCCAGCACGTACCGGCGCAGCGCTGCGCATGGCGGACCCTGGCCGGAGGCGCTCGACGCCGATGACCCGGCATTCGTCGCCTTGCGCGCCACGCACGAGGCCGTGCCGCTCGCCGGGCGCACCTCGGGCCTCGGCCCCGAAGGGCTCGCTCTGCCGATGACCGCCGCGCAGTCCGTAATCGGCACGTTGGTCTGTCGCCCGCGCGACGGCGAGCAGTTCGCACCGGAAATCCGCGCCGCGCTCGCCAACGTGGCCCATCACCTGGGCATGGCCGTCATCGGCCTGCGCCACCGCGAGCACGCCCGACTGGTGGCCGACGTGGCCGCGGGGCACATTGATGCCGAAGCGGCCCGCCGCCGCGCCATCACGCTGCTGGAGGGGGAACTCCCGCAGCTCGGCGCCGCGCCCTGACGGCGCGGGGAGTCAGTCGAACGAGAACTCGAAGCGCTCGGGCCGTGGGCTGCCGGCCCGGACCCACGAGGCGTGGCGCGCATCGACGGTGAGAAACCACGTCTGACGCTGACGCACGCTGCCAACAAACGCTCTGAAGTCGAGTACCCCCGCGCATCCTCCGTGCTCAGGGTCCCGCACTGACGCGTAGCGGATGATCCGTACCTGCGCCTCACGAGCGCTGCGCGCGAACTGCTGACAGGCGGCATAGTTGACCGGATCACGCCACGCGGCCTGATCTGGCGAGAACGGCTCGCTGCGTAAGTCGATCGCGGCGCCCGCGGCCGTCGCCTGAAACAGCGTATGCGGCACCGCATCGAGCCGGCTGAAGCCGTGACTGTCGCGCACGAACCGCCAACGCCAGTAGCCGAGTTCCGCGCAGGCCGTGCGCGCCGCCTCGGCTCCGTACCAGACCCCGGGATCCTCCACCGCGCGCAGGCGCGAGCCGTAGGCCGGCGGGGCATAGCGAAAAGGGATATAGAGCAGGTAGTCCATCGCCCGCGCCGCAGCCGGCCGCGGCGGCTTCGCCGCCTCGAGAATCCCCTCGAGCATCTCTTGCTCGGCAAGATCGTCGACCAGCGCCCGGGTCGCCGCCACGTGCTGCGCCTCGACGGCGCGCCACAGCGCGAGGCGCGTCGCGCGCGCCTCAGATCCGACCGCGCGC
>JAKCEJ010000321.1 GCA_021838065.1 Pseudomonadota bacterium | reverse complement strand
ACCAGCCTCGGCACTCGAGCCGAACAGCGTGCCCTGCGGGCCTTCCAGCACCTCGATGCGGTTAATGTCATACAGGTGCAGCGGCACCACCCCGGTGATGGTCGTGACCGGCTGCTCATCGAGATACACGCCGACACTCGGCTCCGATCCCGAGTGGTTGCCGTCGCCGCCGCTCACCACGCCGCGGATGTAGACCAGCGAGGTGCCTGGCTCTCCGTTGTCGCCCTCGCCCTGGCTGCGCACGTAGGAGATGGCCGGCGCCATCTCGACGTAGTCGTCGAGGTTGACGATATTGAGCTGGCGCAGCGTGCGGTTGTTGAACACTTCCATGCTGAGCGGCACGTTCTGCAGGTTCTGCCGGACCTTCTGCGCCGTGACCACGATCGTCTGCAGGTGAGCCGCGCTCGGAGCCTGCTGCGCCCGGGCCGCGGGCATCGCGACCACGAGCGCCGATGCGATCGGCAGGCTCGCCCGCACGAACATGCGCAGCGGCTTCGCCCGGACCGCCCCTTGCTCACGCAATAGCTTTCTACGTCGACTACGCGTCATGGTCACTCCCCGGTGTTATGTAAATCTTGATGTGACTACCGCAATGTCACCTTGTTCGCCTCTTCTCGCTGGTCGCAAGCGCCGCCATGGAAGGCCGGAACCGCCGGATACTCGTCCAGAACATCCCCCAACGCGCTCTTCAGCGGCGCCAGCCACGGCTCGTAGTGGCGCCATTGATCGAGCGCAGCGCGAAAAATCGGCTGGCGCACCTGCTCTGAGCTCGCGGTGCGCACCGCTCGCTCGTTCTCGTAAAAGCGCAGGCAGTCCGCCTGAAACGGCAATCGGCAGTGTCCGAGGATCCGGCGGATCTGCGTCTCGGTGTCGGCGATCAGGGTCTCGTAAAACACACGCGCCACCCTGCCCGGCAACACCTCGTCGAAATGCGTCATGAGCTCGACGTAGTCGCGGTAGTAGCGCCCCAGATCCTCAAGACCGTAGCTAAACCATTGACCACGGGCAAAATTCTGCTTGAAGCAGGAGAAGCAGCACCCCAGGGGATGCCGTCGCGCGTCGATGATCACGGCATTCGGCAGAATCAGCTGGATCAGACCCACGTAAAAGCAGTTGTTCGGCATCTTGTCGATGAAGAACGGTGCGTCGGTCTTGCGCATGACGCGCGTTTCAGCAATGTAGCGCTCGCCGAGCGCGCGAAGCTCCTCGGGCGTCAGCGCAGCGACTCGCTCGAGGAAGGCGCCCGCCTCCTCCTCGCGCTTCGGTCCCGCGAGCTCGCGGGCGATCTTCGGCAGCTGGGGCAGCTCCATGGTCCCCTCGACGAGGGGATGGCTCGCGAGGATCTGCTCGATCAGCGTCGAGCCGGCGCGCGGCAGGCCGACGATGAATATCGGGTCAGGAGCCTCGGCGCCGGCGCCGGCGCGCTCGGCGAAGAATTCCCGGGTGAACAGTTGCTTCGAACGGCGCACGAAGCGGCTGTTTTCCTCCGGGTCGTAGCCGTGCAGCTTGCGGCGCAGCGCATTGCCCGCGGCGTAGTGAGCGAACGAGTCCTCGTAATTCGATGCGTCCTCGAGCGCCTTGCCGAGCGCGAACTCGAAATGCAGCCGATCCTCGTCGGCGAGGCTGCCTCCGAGCGCCTCGCGCATCGCCGTCACTTCAGCATCGGCGAAGTGGAAGGTCTTGAGGTTCGCGAGACTCCACCAGACTTCCCCGAGGGTCGGCTCCATCGATAATGCGCGCCGATAAGCTTCGATGCCCTCCGACACCCTGCCGGTGGTCCGCAGCGCGTGCCCGTAGCTCATCCACAGCTTCGGCTGATCGGGGAACTGCGCAAGCACCGATTCGTACGCCGCGATCGCGTCAGCATAATTGCCGAGGTTGGCCGAAATGGCCGCCTGCAGGCTGCGGTAGCCCGGATCGAGCGGCGCCTTCGCCAGCAGCTGCGCGCATTGAGCATGTGCCTCCGCGCTCCTGCCCTGCCGATTGAGTACGGTCGCGTAATTGTGCCGGGCCGCATCGAATCCCGGCGCGAGCGCCAGGCATTGCTCGAGCAGCGACAGCGCGTCTCTGTAGCGCTGCAGGCGGGCGGCAACTTCGGCGAGCATGCGCAGTGCCGCCACGTCATTGGGATGACGCGCGAGGCGGTTGCGCAACAGCGCTTCTGCTTCCGGGATGCGGTTCTCGCGCAGGCACTCCGCCGCCTGCCGCAGGCGCGCATCCCGCGTGGCGGCGTTGATGTAACGGCCAAACGCGGTATCGACCGCCCGGGTATCGCCGGCAGCCGTCAGCGCGCCGGCGAGGGCGAGCCAGCCGTCCGGCGAACCAGGCTCCAGGGCAACCGCGCGGCGCAGAGTTTCGATGGCTGTCGCGACCTGACCCGCAGCGGCCAGCGACTCACCGAACTCCCGCTGCGCCACTGCCCACCCCGGCTGCTCGTCGCACAGTTGCCGCAGCGCGGCGAGAGCGGCCTGCGTTTCCCCGCACTTGCGCTGCGCCACGGCCAGCAGCAGCCTCGCCATGGGGTGCTGCGGTACCTGCTTGAGGATCTCGCGCGCCTGCTCGGCGGCCAGCTCCGGTTTGGTCTCGAGCAGGCGGTCCGCATGCGCGAGAGCGGTTTCCAGGGTTCCGACAGGCTCCGCCGAGGTGTTCACGCGCTCTTAATCTGCGCTCACGCCGAGTGTCGTTTGGAATCGACCATGATCATTCCCCTAATGACGAACGACCAGGAAAATACCGCTACTTGGGAGAGCCCCTCCCATGAGACCCGCAACTGAATTTGTTAGAGCGCCGCCCAAGCTCATGGAAATACTATCAAATATGCCCGCTGGGTCGACAGTTCGTCCGCGGGCGCGCGGAGTGCCCCTCCCGCGGCAAGTGCCGATGCCAGCAATCCTGGCGCTACCGCGGCAGCGTGACCGTAGAAATCGTGGCGGTCCTGCTGCGCGCCGCCGGTCCTAGCCCTACCACCGATGCCACCATCGCGTACAGCGCCATCTTCACAAGGCGCTCGCAGCCCGGAGCAGGTAAATGCGCCCGCTCAATGGGCGGCGCGGCCATGAGCCGACCTCGCGTCTCGAAAGCCGCCAGCCAGGCGGCTTCGCAAAGGCGTGCCGATCGCTCGCCAGCGCGAAGGCGAAGCCGCAGTGCCGAGATTTGAGTCCAGGTCCTTT
>JAKCEJ010000320.1 GCA_021838065.1 Pseudomonadota bacterium | reverse complement strand
CGATCTCGTCGATCACGCCAATGATGTCGGCGATCTTCTGCGCCGATTCGTCGATCCCGGCCATGGCGCCGACCGCCTTGTCGACGACAGCGACTCCCTGTTCAGCTTGATCGCGGGCAGCGAGGGCGAGCTGATTGGCCTGCGCGGCGTTATCGGCGTTCTGCTTGACCGTGGTGGTCATCTCCTCCATGGACGAGGCGGTCTCCTCGAGCGAGGATGACTGCTCTTCGGTGCGGGAAGAGAGGTTGGTATTGCCCGTGGTGATTTCCTCCGCGCCGAGCGAGATCTCCTGCGCGGCTGTCTGCACGCGTGAGACGATCTCCGCAAGGTTGTCGGCGAGCCGGTTGACGCCGGCGCCGAGCGTCGCGAAGAAGCCACGCTTGTCCTCGAGCGTGATGCGTCGCGTGAGATCATCACTGGTCACCGCCCCGAGCACGCCCTGCATCTCTTGCTCGACGCGCACTTCCTGCGTGCGCTCCTTCATCTCCATCACGGTGCCGAGCCTCACGCCGTGCTGATCGAGGACCGGGTTGGTCGTGACGCGCAAGTGTAGGCTGCCATAAGTGCGCTCTTCGAGACGCTCGCTGGCGAGCGTGTCGAGAGCGCGCCGTTCGTCGGCCGGCGAGCTCGACAGGCTCTCGAGCCCGGATCCAAGCAGTGCGGTGGCGTCAAAGCCCGGCAGGACACCACGGAAATTCGCGGCGTGTTCCAAGAAGCCCGTGCGCGCGGATTCGTTGAGATAGATGATCTTGTGTGCGGCGTCGGCCAGCAGCACTCCCGTGGACGCCTTATCGAGCGCCTGGCGAATGCGGGCGTTCTCGGCGGCGACCAGCCGCTCGTTGTCGAGCTGCGTGCGCAGCTTGTCCTGCATCGAGGCGAGCGCGCCGAGCACCTGTCCGAGCTCGTCGCGGCGCCCGGTTTCAATCTCGCTGTCGTAGTGGCCCTCGGTTATGCGATCGAAGACCGTCACGACGCGGCGCAGCGGGTTCGTTAGTGCACGCTCGGTGCTCCAAGTGAACACGTGAATGAGGGCGATGGCGAGCAGCACGAGCGCGAGGTTGAGCTCACGCTCGGTGCGCAGCGACCTCACACGCGTGGCGAGCGTCCGTGAGGCGGCTGCGCCGCTTGTGTCGAGCAGTTTGGTCAGCGTGGCATTTGCCCGGGCGCCTGCATCGTACAGGGTCGCTGCTGGAACCTTCACCTTGCTCGCATTGAGAATCTGGCTTGTTACAGTCTGATAGAACACACTCGCCTGGACGACTGCGTTGCGCAGCGTGTGTGCGAGCGATGTCCGTGCGCGCGCGGGGAGCTGGCCGAGTGCATCCTCCATCGAGCTGAACGCAGACTGCAGCTGGCTGTGCGCGATTTGGATGCCCACGCGGTCATCGCCGCCCAGATAGCCCTTGGCGGCTGCGTCGGCCGCATAGCGACGCAATGCCGCTTCCGCATCGATCGCCGCGGGGGTGTACTGCGTGGCGATCTCGAGGAGGCTCCGACTGTCCTGGTCCGGATCCGAAGTTGTCAGTGAGCTGGCCGCGACCGCATCGCGCAACTGGCCAAGCCGCGCGAGCAAGCTCTGATGCGCGACGGTCAGCTGGTCTGTGGTCATATGGGGCGTGCCGGCAGCCAGCGTTCGCCACTGTGCCTGAATGGCACGCAGGTTCTTGCGCACCCCGTATTGCTCGCCGAGCTGCCTGTCGAGGTGTGCCAGGTTTGCCAGTGCGGCATCGGCTTGCGCGGCTGCCGCCTGCACCGCCGGCTGCTGCCCGGCATCGCCGCTCGCCAATACGAAGGAGCGATTCTCGTGTGTGACCACGGCCGCATTGAAAGCGCCGATGGCATGCAGATAACCGCTCCCGGCGAGCTCGGCGCGAGCCTGGTTGAGCGCGCCGGTGGCATTGCTCAGATAAAAGAACCCGACGAGCGTCGCCGGCAGACTCATGGCCGCGACCAGCACGGCGAGCTTCTGCCAGAGCTTGAGCTGCTTGAGTGTGAAGGTGCGCATGTGAATTAACCCCCCACGGCCCGGCGCAGCGGTGCGCCCTCGCCGGTATTCGCGCGCGAGGATCCGTGCAGGCGGTAGCGCGCCATGTTCCGGTCGAGCGCCTCGGCAAGACCGGACATGTTGCGCGCCGCCGTAGTGGCCTGTTCGACCAGCGTCGCGTTCTGCTGAGTGAGCTCATCCATCTGCATTACGGCGCGGTTGACCTGCTCGATGCCCGCGGATTGCTCGCGCGAGGCTGCGGCGATTTCCGCGACGATGTCCGAAACCTTCTTCACCGAGGTGACGATTTCCTCGAGAGTCTGACCCGACTGAGTGACCCGCGAGGAGCCGTCCACGACCTTGCGGACGCTGTCCTGGATCAGACCCTTGATTTCCTTGGCGGCGGTCGCGGATCGGCCGGCGAGGCTGCGCACTTCACTGGCCACGACCGCAAATCCTCGGCCCTGCTCGCCGGCACGGGCGGCCTCCACGGCCGCATTCAGCGCGAGCAGGTTAGTCTGAAAGGCGATTTCATCGATGACGCCGATGATGTCGGCGATCTTCTTCGAGGAATGATTGATGTCGGACATCGCGGCGATCGCCTGGTTGACGATCACTCCGCCGCGCTCCGCCTGCGCCCGGGCGGCGACCGCCAGCTGATTAGCCTGTGCAGCGTTGTCCGCGTTCTGCTTGACCGTAGTGGTCATCTGCTCCATCGAGGAAGCCGTTTCTTCCAGGGAGGAGGACTGCTCCTCGGTGCGCTGCGAAAGGTTCTCGTTGCCAGCGGAGATTTCGTCCGCGGCGCGCTTGACATCAGCGGCCGTCGACTGGATGCCATGCACGATCGTGCCCATGTTCTCGATCAGCGCATTGACGCTTTCGCCGATCGCGCGAAGTTCGTCGCATGCATGGCGCACGTCGAGCCGGCGTGTCAGGTCACCGGCAATGCTCGCCTCGACCGCCTCACGTGTTGCGCTTAGCGCCGCTTGCAGTTGACCGAGCAATGCGCTGTGCGCGGGACTCTCGTGCGGTTGCGAGGCGCGCTCGGCGGCCAGTCGCGCGCGCTCCTGCTCGGCGTTGCCGCGTTCAGCGCGCAGCCGGGAGCGCAGGGCCTCCAGAGCGGTGGCGAGGGGGGCGAACGTGGCGCCGGCCGGTGCGCTCGCCTGACCCTCGAGGCGCCCATCGGC
>JAKCEJ010000319.1 GCA_021838065.1 Pseudomonadota bacterium | reverse complement strand
GTGCCTTGAATCACCGGTCCTACGCGCACTCATCCCCTCACCTTGCCTTTCATGGTATTTCAGGTAAATTGGCCACAGATTGGCCACGAAACGCAAAACCCAGGAACGAGGCACGCGAGCGCTGGTCGCCAGCAAGCTCGGCGCGCTCCCGCTCGGCGACTACACCGACCTCGCGGTGCGCGGGTTGCAGTTTCGCGTGCGAGAGAGGGGCACCGGCGCTTCCCGCACATGGCTGTTCCGCTACAAGTGGCGCGAGCAATGGGTGCGCCTGGCGCTCGGTCAGTTCCCGGGGCTCTCGCTCGCCGATGCGCGCGAGAAGGCGCAGCAGATGCGCCGCCAGATCGAGGACGGCATCGACCCTCGGCGCGGCCGCGCTCGACGTAGTGCGCGCCCCACCGTTCGCCCAGTAGCCACCACTGCGGCGGCAGCCGCATCGGCTCGGCACCCCGAGCATAGCCTCGAGCACCTCGCATCCGAGTTCATGGAGCTGTACGCGAAGCCGAACCGGCGCCGCCCGGAGTATGTGCAGGCGATCCTCGACCGTGACGTGCTCACGGAATGGGCCGGACGCGACGTACGCACCATCACTCCGCGCGAAGTCATCAATCTGCTCGATGGCATTGTCGCTCGCGGTTCTCGCGTGATGGCGAATCGGACCGCTGCCGTGCTCGATCAGATGTTCAAGTTCGCGATCCACCGGGACCTGATCCCCGACTCCCCGGTCAAGCTGCTGATGCGCCCGGGGGGCAAGGAGAAACCCCGCGAGCGCGTGCTCTCGGATGAGGAACTGACAGCCTTCCTGAAGAACCCGACCGCCTGCACGCGATTTGAGCGCCTGAAGCACGTCATGATGCTGCTGCTGCTCACCGGGCAGCGGCGCGGCGAACTCGCGGGCGCCAAATGGTCCGAGATCGACCTCACGGGGAAAACCTGGACGATCCCAGACGAGAACGCGAAAGCGGGCCGCGGCCACGTCGTACCGCTCAGCAATTGGGCAATCGAGCAATTCGAGGCGCTCAAGCGCGAGGCCGAGGGGTCGCGGTGGGTATTGCCTAGCGCGACCAAGGCGCACCCCATCGACGCCAAGCAGCTCACGCGTTCGCTGGCCAAGTGCCGCGAGCGATTCGCGAAGCGCGGTATTGAAGCCTTCACGCTGCACGACCTTCGCCGGACTTGCCGCACCGGCCTGTCGGCGCTCAAGGTCGAGCCGCACATCGCCGAGCGCGTACTGAACCACGCGCTGCCCGGCGTTGCCGGCGTCTACGACCGCCATGCCTATCTTCACGAAAAGCGTGATGCGCTCGAGAAGTGGGCCGCGCACCTCGAACGGCTGCGGCGCACCGAGTGAACATGTGTGCGGCTGCACCAAAATCCAATTGACTGAAACGGTCCGCGCGCGTATGCTGCTGTTGTGAGTCAGTGAAATGACTTTCCGTCCTTTTGGCCCCACGGGGGTCGAAAGGGTGAAAATCCGGCCCACCGGCACCACGTCCGGCTTCCCTTCACGGGGAAGGTGCGCCCGGAAGAAACCCAATATCCTCTGATGATGCAGCCACGCTTACGAGCAAGTCTCGCTCGCAGACGTGGCTTTTTGCGTTTAATGACTCGTAACTTATGAGTTCTAGCTTCTAACACAGCCCGCCTCGCGCGGGTTTTTTTATTTCAGGCGCCTTCGGGCGCCTTTTTTTTTTGGAGTCGCTCATGCAGAAAAAAACGCGTCGGCCAATGGCCGCGGCGCCGGTTATTTACTGGCCGCGCGACCTCGAGGCCCTGCTCAATGTTAGCTCCTGCACACGATGGCGCATGGAGCGCGACGGTCGCCTGCCGCCACGCGATGCATTTCTCGCCGGCACGCCGGTCGGATGGCATCGCGCGACGATCGAAGCCGCGCTGCGCGGCGAGACCGCGAGCGGACAAACCGCCGCGGCTTAATTTTTTCACCTATATGGCCGCGCCGGCTCCTGAAAAGGAAGGCCGGGCCCGTTGGAGCGGGACACCGGCCTAGAGAGACACCATGTCGACTGTACACCATACCCTCGCCTCGCGCGAGGCATCGTCCGTAGTCCGTGAGTTCGATCCGCTCGGCCGGTGCCGACTCCCGCTCAAGCACGCCCCAGCGCTGCGTGATATCACGCTGGCAATTGCCGAGGCCGAGCGGCGACGACTGCTCGGCGCCGGTCATAACTGTTGGTACTGCTCGCAACCGGCACCTGCGGATTCCTGGCTATTTGCCTGCAGGATGCATGAGCGTCCTGTTGGTCTGTTGGTCTGTCCCTCGTGCCTGCCTCGCGTGCGCGGATGGCGTCCGGGAATTCAGATTCTATTGTTCGAGCCACGGGAGGCGGGGAGAGACACCCATGCTTGACTTCGCCCTGCACTACGCTGCTCGCGGATGGCCCGTGTTCCCGCTCGCCGGAAAAGTTCCTGCGATCCCGCGCGAGCGAGGCGGTCGCGGCTGTCATGACGCAACACTTGACTTAACACGAATCGAGGAATGGTGGCGCGAATATCCAGACGCCAACATCGGCATCGCCACCGGGCGGCGCTCGGGGCTGCTCGTGGTGGACGTTGACCCGCGGCATAACGCCAAGTGGCTCGATTCGCTGCACGCGCTCGAATTGCCGCCGACCTTCACGGTGAAAACATGGTCGGGCGGCTGGCATCTGTACTTCCGATTCTCCGGCGATGAACGCGTCAGCATCGGCACCGACCTGTTGCCTGGTATCGACTGGCGCGGCAACGGCGGCTATGTCGTTGGCGCCGGCTCAACCGTGAATGGCACATCATACGAAATCGGGAAAAATCTACCCATCGCGCAAGCGCCGGACTCGCTCCTTGAGCGCATCCTCGCGAAGCGCAACCGACCGCGACCGACACCTGACACAAACGGTCACATGGTCATCACCAACGGTCAGCGGAACGCGACGCTGTTTGCGCTCGCCTGTCTGCTGCGGCGATTCGGGCTCGAATTGAACGCCATCTATGAATCACTGCGCGCGACCAACGCCGATCATTGCGATCCACCGATGGACGATGGTGAGCTGCGCCAGATCGCCGCAAGCGCAACGCGCTATGCGCCGAAGGAGCGCGCATGAACGCCAACGCACTGCCCGAAATTCCGCCGCTTGAGCACGCCGCGCAGCTCGATACGGATATGGATTACGTCGGCGGCATGGAACCGG
>JAKCEJ010000318.1 GCA_021838065.1 Pseudomonadota bacterium | reverse complement strand
TGAGCACCTGCTTGCGCAGGACGCTCTGCGGCGGGGCGGTCAGGCCCTGCGCCTTCAGCTCCGCGACGACCTGCTGGACGCGGTCATCGAGCTGGCTCTGCATGACGACGCCGCTGTTGACGATGGCCGCGATCCGGTCGAGCAGCTGACCCTGGGTGGACAGCTCGCGGGTCTGGGCGAGCGCCCGGCCGGGCAGCGCGAGCGCGGCCATCGCGCACAGGACGCCCAGCCACGCCGCCGGTACGGCGCCCGCCGGGCGCGAGCCCCGGGGGGCGCGGGTGAAGAAGAAAAAGTGCCGCCGCATGCGCTTGAGTCCTCGATCGCTCTTCAGGGATTGGGTGCCGGGGTGTTCATGGCCGCCGGAGTGTAGCCGGGGATGGTTTCGGAAAGGAACGCGTCCGGCGCTGATCCGACACTGGCGAGGCCGGTGAGTTCCACCTGCAGATAGATGCCCGTGTCCTGTGCGCCGGTGCGCGCCACGGTTCCCACGGGGCCTACCGCCGGCCGCACCGCCACATAGCGCCGCGCGCCCAAGCGCACCGCCCAGCAGCACGCACGGTACTCGAAGCCGACGAATCTCTCCAGTGCCTCGTGATCCTGGATCGAATAGATCCCGCGGGCGAAGAGGCTCCAATGTCGCCCGATGGGCCAGGCGGCCGAGATCTCCGCCTGCTCGATGCCGCAGGAGCTGCCGGCCGCGACCCCCGGGGAGCTGCAGAGCACGGCATTGGCGCCCAGCTGCTCGATCGTGTTGCGCTCGTAGCGGTAGTCGAGATTGATCACCCGGTCCGGGGCCGGCCGGTACTGCAGCGACACCTGCGCGCGCTGCGCCCGGGAGGCCTGCGGGTCCCATTGCAGTCCGGCCCGCGCGCTCCAGTGCCGGAACGCCGTCAGCGCCAGCTCGGCGATGATGTCCGAGCGCCGGTCGGTGCGCACCACTTCCCCGGGCAGCAGTACCCGCGGGGTCTGGAAATAGAAGGCCTCGCCGACGGTGGCCGAGAGGTACTGCCGGCCGCTCGCGGCGCCGAGCAGCCGCGTGGTGATGGCGGTGCTCACCTGATTGGCGTCCCCGACGCGGTCGGCGCCCACGTAGCGGTTGGTGCGAAACAGCTCCACCGGCTCCAGGTCCGGCAGGCCGGTATCGAAGATCGGCAGAGCGTTCTGATTGCGGTAGGGGACGTAGAGGTACATCACCCGCGGCTCGATCGTGATCAGCTGCGAGCCGCCGCGACCGGCCGTCCGCTCGAGCGTCACCCCGGTGTCGAAGCTGGCGATCGGCAGTGTGCGCGAGGGGGACTGCGGCGCACCGGGCGCGCTGTGGCGCAGCTCGTACCCCGTGGCGCGCCAGGCGATGGCCGGCCGGATGAAGTATCCCGGCCCGTCGAAATTGAGCGACACCCGGGGCATCGCGTCGAAGCGCCAGCCGCTCACCGCCGTCGAGTGATCGGAGCGTTGGAAATCGACGACTTCCGATTTGAATCCGTAGCGCAGCACATCGCCCGGACCCCAGCCGTAGTCGGCATCGACCGTGATGTCGGGCACGCGGGCATAGGGGCGCTCGTTGAACGGCAGCGTGCTGTCGATGGTCTGGAACTGCTGCGCCATGCCGCGGATGTTCCAGTGCTCGGTGCGGTAGGTGAGCGCGGCGCGCCGGTCGAGGAAGGCCGTGCTCGTGCCCTCGGTCCCCGTGGCGAAGTCCTCGAAGTACGCACTGTCGCTCACGTTCTCCCCATCGAGCGTCAGGCGCAGCCCGCGCGGCAGGTTCATCACGCTGTCGAGCTGGATGCGGCCGCGGGCGCGCCCGCCGAGGTAGCTGGCGTCACTCGGCAGATAGTCCCACTTCAGCTCGGTGTACTGCCGGGCCGTCAGGAAGCGCGCCTCCCCGCCGATATCCACGCCGCGGTGCTGGAACTCGGTCGGCACCAGCGTGAGGTCGGCGTTCGGCGCGATGTTCCAGTAGAAAGGCGCCGAGACCTGCAGGCCGCCGCGCGAGGTGTTGCCGAACGTCGGGAACAGGAAGCCGCTCTTGCGCACGTTGCCGAGCGGAAACGACACCCACGGCAGGTACACGATCGGCACACCGTGCAGGTCGATGCGCGCGTTGTGCCCGACACCGGTATGCGTGCGCGTATTAAGCGTGATGGAGCTCGCGCGCAGCACCCAGGAGGGCTTCACCTGCGGGCAGGTGGTGAAGCTGACACCGTTCAGATCGATCACCCCTGCGGGAGTGAGGCGCAGCAGTTGCGCCGTGCCGCGGGCCGAGCGGCGCAGCAGCGCGAAGTGTGCCGAGTCGAACCGCGCGCCGCTCGAGGGGGAGTAGCTGCCACCCTTGCCGGTGACCTTGACCTCAGGATCCGTGTACTCGATTCCGCCGCGCGTGCTGAGCGCGCCGCTGCGGCTGTCGTACTCGAGATGCTCGGCGCGGATGCGCCGCTCGCCCTGGCGCACCAGCACATGGCCATCCAGGGTGAACTGTCCGTCCTTGCCGCGCACCGCGCGGTCCGCGGAGGCGTGCACCGCGCCGCCGGCGGCGAGGCGTTTGTGCGCCGACCGCCGGCTCGCGGCGCGGGCCTTGGCGGGCAGCGTCGCCGGCGCCGGCGGACTCGGCGGCTCGGCGGCCCACAGGCAATGGGGCGCGATGCCGCCAATCGACAGCAGGGCGGCCCAGAGTGCTCTCCAACGCGGCATGAGGGAGCGGATTATAATGGCAGGCCCGAATTCCCGTGGGCCCAAAGCACTCCATGGTTGATCAAGACGCGCGGCTCGCGCTGCTGCACGGTTGGCTCTCGCGCGAGCTTCGCGTGCATCCGCAGCGCATCGAGCCGGCTTCGAGCGATGCGAGCTTCCGGCGTTACTTCCGGGCGTTCTGCGCCGACGGCACGTACATCGTCATGGATGCGCCGCCGGGCCGGGAGGACGTGCGTCCGTACCTGCGCGTCACGAAGCTGCTCGAGCCGCTCGGCATCCATGTGCCCCGCGTGTATGAAGCGGACAGCGAGCGGGGCCTGGTGCTGCTGGAGGATCTCGGCGCGACGCCGTACCTGAGCCGGCTCGCCGAGCCCGGCGCCGAGGCGCCGCTCTACCGTGATGCGCTCGCGGCGCTCGCGCGCATCCAGCTGCTCGGCCTCGAGGCGGCCGCCGAGCTCGCGCCCTACGACCGCGCCGCGCTGCGGCGCGAGATGGACCTGATGCCCGAGTGGTTCCTCGCGCGC
>JAKCEJ010000317.1 GCA_021838065.1 Pseudomonadota bacterium | reverse complement strand
CTGCCTCAGTGCCGTCGCAACGCGTCGCGCGTCCTCGTCCAATGCCGCGAGCCGGCGGCCGAAGATCGTCACGACCACTGGGGCCGTGACACCGGAGAGGGTTTCGTGAATCCGCTCGGTGAGAAAAGTGTTTGCCCACCAGCGCACGCCGGGGGCTCCTTTTACCGCCTGCAGAATCCTTCGCTCGCTCGCGGCGCTATCGGCATTACCGCGAGTGCTCAACCCCACATCGATCTCCGCTTTGTTGGTGAGCGCGTTGCCGTTCGAAAGGTGCGCCCGACCGACGTGCATCACCACATGAGCCACTTGCGGCAATCGCTCCAGGATGCGGATCGCCCGCTCGCCCACCCTCGTTGTCGCCGCCAGCGAAGTGCCGGGCGCCGTCTCGAAGTGCACGATCAGATCGTTTTCGTTGAATTGTGGCAGAAAGCGCGTGCTCAGTGCCGGTACGCTCGCCAGGCCAACGACCAGCAGAAGTGCCAACACTGCGGGCACTGCACGAGGATACCGGTCGACCATCGCGAGCAACTGACCGTACATCCGCTTGGCACGCACCAGCAGGGGTGGGTCGGCGGGATCGAGTTGCTCGCGGCGGAGCAGAACGTACGCCAGTGCAGGCGTGACGGTCAGCGCCACGACCAGCGACGAGAGAATGGCGAGGATATAGGCCAGGGCCAGAGGACGGAACAGGCGCCCGGCGATACCGCTCAGGTACAGCACGGGCAGGAAGATGAGTACCACCGAAAAGGTTGCGAAGATCACGGCCTTGCGCACTTCCATTGTCGCACGGAGCATGACCGTGAATGCGTTCAGCGGTTGCGGCAGAGCGCGATTTCCGCGTAGACGGCGGTGAATATTCTCGACACCGACGACCGCATCGTCGACCACCTCGCCGAGCGCGATCGCGAGCCCACCCAAGGAGAGCGCATTGAGACTTAAGCCGAAGCCGGTCAGGATCAGGGCGGCCACCAAGAGCGAGAGGGGAATGGCGGCGAAAGAGATCACTGCGGTGCGCCAGTTGCGCAGAGCGAAGTACAGCACCAGGAGAATCAGCACACCGCCGATGGCGAGGGAGTCACGCACATCGCGCAATGCAGCCTCGATGAAGGACGCAGGCCGCAGACCGTTCGCCTGAACGGAAATTCCATCATGCTTCAGCAAGGGGGCAAGCGCCGACAGTGCATGATCGAGACCCCGCGTCACTGCGAGCGTATTGGCCCCGTACTGCGAGCCGACCACGAGAACCAGCCCGCGCTGGGTGCCTACGCGTGCGCTACCGATTGGCGGTGGCGATCCTTCAACGACCCGCGCAACTTCGCCCAGAGTAATGCTGCGATGATGACGACGTAACAGCAGGCTCCCGGCCAGGATGGCCGGCTTCGTAGCCTGGCCGTGGCTCATGAGGATCAACTGCTGGTTCGGAGTATTGACGACGCCCGCTCCGCGTACCTCGCTCGCAACAGCGGCGGCGCGGGCGAGCTGATTGAGCCCGACGTGCAGGTCAATCAATCGGGACGGATCGAACTGCAGCTGCAGCTGCTCAGGCCGGGCGCCGAAGATCACGACCTTCGAGACTCCCGGCACGGCAAGCAGGGCCGGTCGGATCGTCCATCGTGCGATCTCGGTGAGCTGTATCGGGGAGAGCTTCACGGCTGTCAGTCCGATGGTGAGCGCAACACCCGTGGACGATTGCAGCGGTGCGATGACCGGCTTCGCGCCCGGTGGCAGCGAAGCGGTCAGCGGGGCCAGCCGCTGCGACACGAGCTGCTGGTCGAGGTAGATATCGGTGCCGCCGTGGAACACCGCCGTAACCACCGACAATCCTTCCATCGACTGCGAGCGCAGGACCGAAAGTCCGGGGACGCCATTCACCGCATCCTCGACCGGCGTCGTCACCAGCGCCTCGATCTGACGCGGCGCGAGTCCTGCCGCATTGGTGACGACGGTGATCGTGGGCGCACCGAAATTGGGAAAGACGTCGTACGGCGCGTGCATGACGGCCAGAAGGCCGAGCAGGGTCAATCCGAGCGCCGCGAACAGGACGACCCCGCGGAATCTCAGACAGAAGTCGACGACGGCGCGCATCATCGCGGCGCCTCAGTCATCGTTCCGGGTTTTGGCGTGGCCTGCGTGCGCGGTCTCAGCCGCCGGACGCGTTTGCAGGGCAGCGGAGTACAGCAGCGCTGCCCCGCGGGTGACAATCCGGTCTCCCGGGTGAAGCGACTGTGCGTGCATGGGCACAAAATATCCCCGACTCGAGACGAAGTTGCCGCGAACCGGCATCGGCGCAAAGGCGCCCGGAGCGGTCTCGCGAAAGACCAGCGGTTCTCCTCGATGCCATAGCACGGCAGCTCTTGGCACGAGGACACCCTCCTGGGTCAACGACGTCTCGAGGGATACGGCGAGTGGCATCCCGATCGGCGCTGATGTCCGTGCGGGCATCAGATAGAAGAGCGCCTCTCCCGCGACACCCGCCATGGTGCCCGGCGCGCGGCTGATGAACTGGAGCCGTAGCCGCTCGCCGTCAGGCGCCATTGCCGCGGCACGCACAGGCGGTCGTCCCAGCGACTCACCGAGAGGCAGGCTGACCTCGACGAGCACCGCCGCGCCGGTTTCGAGCTGCGGCAATGGTGCACGAGCCGAAAGCGCGGCGGCTGAGAGCTGGGCTCCCCAGCGGGCGAGCATCCGGGTCTTTAATTGCATGAGCGTCGCGGCCGCCGACTCCCGCTTGGCGTCGGCTACGGCAAGCGCTGCGCGTGCGCGCTGCAGTGCCGCGAGCGAGATGTTGTGGCGGGCGCGGTAGAGGCCGATCGCGCGCACGGCCGCACTTTGCGCCAGAGCCGCCTCGGCACGTGCGGCGGCCACGGCGCTGCGCGCGGCGATGACCTGAGAGGCGCGCGTCACGAGAGGCCCCGGATCGATGACTCTGCCGTAGGCCGATACCCGGGGCGCCGCCTCGAGCCGTCTCAGCCGCATCGTTCGGATCTGTCCTGCCGATACGGCCCGCGCGTCGAGCGTCACCCGGTGGAGCTCGGCCGCCAGCGCGGCGGACGCCACAATCGAGACGGTCATCGCTGCGACCAGACTCTGCCATAGCTTCCTGCGCATCAATGGGCTCCTGCGGCGATCAGAAATGGGTGATAAAGCGCCGACTCGAGCTCGCCGAGCGCATCTCGCTGGTGCACGGAAGCAACGAGAGCCTCTTGCTCAGCCTTCACGAGCGCGCGCTCGGCCCCGAGAAGGCGCAGCCGGCCGATCTCA
>JAKCEJ010000316.1 GCA_021838065.1 Pseudomonadota bacterium | reverse complement strand
GCGCCCAACAGCACACCTTGGTGCTGGTCAACATGGCCGCGCAGATGATCGAGAACCGCCTGTTCCTGCATCACTTCCGCGATACGTTCGTGGTGCGCTTCCACAGTCGCCCGGAGCTGCTCGGTACCTGGGGCGAGGGCATCATCGCACTCGATACCAACGGCCTGATCAGCGCCCTCGACCGGAATGCTCTGTTCCAGCTCGGGCTGAAATCCCAGGCCGACCTGCTCAGCTCGCCGCTCGAGCGGGTGTTCACGGTCTCGCTGAATGCGGTGCTGGCGCGCAGCCAGCGCAAATCCTTCCACCCACTGACACTCTATGACGCCCACCACGGCGGACGCATGTTCGCCATCGCCCAGGCGCCGCAATCCAAGCGCGCCGGCAAACCGCGGGAGGCCCATCCGGCCGCCCCGGAGGGGCTCGATCCGGACCGCGGCCCCCTCGAGGAGCTCGACTTCGGCGATCCGGTCATGGCACGGAACATCCAGGCGACCCGGCGCACGCTCGCGCGCGAGATCCCGATCCTGCTGATCGGCGAATCGGGCACCGGAAAGGAGTGCTTCGCACGCGCGCTGCACGCCTCGAGCGAGCGGGCCGAGAAGCCGTTCGTAGCGCTGCACTGCGGTGCGCTCACGGACGGGGAGCCGGCTGGGACGACGCTCGCCGAGCAGATGCGCTCGCGCATCGCGCAAGCCAATGGCGGCACGCTCTTTCTCGATGATGTCGGCGAACTGCCGGTGCCGCTGCAGTCCCAGGTACTGCACCTGATCGAGGAACGCGCCCTGCCGGCCACCGGCGGTGCAGAGGCGGTCCGCATCGACGTGCAGCTGGTGAGTGCCACGCGCCGCGATCTGCACGAGCCGGTGCAGCGCGGGGCATTGCGCGAAGACCTGTTCTACCGCCTGCAGGGGCTGGTGCTGACGCTACCGCCGCTGCGTGAACGCAAGGACAAGGCTGCCGTCATTCGCCACATTTTCGCCCAGGAGAGCGCCGCAACGCCCGCGGTCAGCATGGGTGAGGACATGATTGACGCGCTGAAGGCCTACAGCTGGCCCGGCAACATCCGCCAACTGCGCAACGTGCTGCGCGGCATGATCGCGATGCGCGCGAACAACCAGCTCGATGCCGGCTGCCTACCGGCCGAATACGGCGCCGGAGAGGTGCATACCGAAGAGCCCGTGTGCGCCGAAGCCCAGCGCCTCAATCCCCTGGAGCGCGCTGAACGCAGCGCGCTGCTGCACGAAATCGAACTGCATCAGGGCAATCTCAGCCGCGTCGCGCAGTCCCTCGGCATCGGCCGCAATACTCTCTACCGCAATCTTCGCCGGCTGCACATCAGCCTGCCGGTGAAGCGCTGAGGCGCGCAGAGTCCGCCGCGTCCCCTGCACGCCAGGTCTGCGGCGCGATGCCGTGGCGCTTCATCTTGCGGTACAGCGTATTGCGGCTCACGCCGAGCGCGGCAGCGGCCCGGCTCATGTTGCCCCGGTTGACGTCGATCACGCGCAGCAGCGCCGCGCGCTCGGCGCTGCGCAGCAGACCCGGACAGCGGACCGAGGCCGACGCGCTCTGCGCGCCGCGCGCTGCGACGATCTGCACCGGTAGATCGCACTGGCGCACCACGCCACCGTCGCAAATCGTCACCGCGGTGCGGATGACATGGCGCAGCTCACGGATATTGCCGGGCCAGGGATAGGCGAGCAGGCTGGCGAGCGCATCGGGCTCGATCCGCCCTGCATCGAACCGCCACTCCGCCGCGAGTGCCGCGAGGATCACCCGCTCCTTGTCGGTGCGTGCTCCCAGGGCCGGCAGCTCGAGCGTCAGACCGTTGAGCCGGTAATACAGGTCCTCCCGGAACGCCCCGCAGCGAATCAGTTCCCGTAGATTGCGGTGTGAGGCGGCGAGCACGTGCAGGTCCACCGCGCACGCGCTGTCACTGCCGAGCGGGAGGATCTGGTGCTCCTCGAGTACCCGCAGCAGCCGGCTCTGCAGGGCCGGCGGCATGTCACCGATTTCATCGAGAAACAGCGTGCCGCCGGAGGACTGGGCGATGCGCCCGCGCAACCCCTCGCGCCGCGCCCCGGTGAACGCCCCGGACCGATAGCCGAACAGCTCGCTCTCGATGAGCGCCTCGGGTATCGCGGCGCAGTTGACGGCCACGAAGGGCCGACTCGCGCGGCGGCTCGCCCGATGGATGGCGCGGGCGAACGCCTCCTTGCCGCAGCCCGTCGCCCCCTGGATCAGTACCGGGATGTCGGTATCGGCGATCCGGTAGGCGCAGCGCACGTTGTGCAGCATCAGCGGGTCATCGCCGGCGAGCTCCTCGAGGCTGAGCTCGGCGCCGCCGGCCGCAGGGTCGACGAGGACGCACTCAACGGACACGCCCCCGACGATCAGCTCGCGGGATTCGTCTGTTGTGCCGATCATACGCTCGCCCCCCCTGCGCCGCCGCGGCGCTGCGTCATGTGTGTCATGTCCCAGCGTGACAGTGTCACTGAACGAAACACTGGCGGGTCATGAGACTCCTCATCGCCGCGCTAGTGTGCGCGCCGCCCCGCGCGAGCGGTCCATCCATGCGTGCGCCGAGCGCATTCGGCGGCACCGGTTGTTCCGTAAGCGTGACACTGTGTACCGATCACCGCTGCCCGGCGTCGACCCGGTGGGCGCTTGTGCCAAGTGGGCGTGTCCGGTGCGCAACGGACCGGCTGCCTCGGCGCGGTGGCACGGCTATTGCTCTGCACGAGAGTCACTCAAACGTACAACGCAGGGGGCTCTGCAATGAGATTTCGCAACGCGAACATCCTGGTCGCCGTCCTGTGCGCCGCACTCAGCGCACCGGCCGCACACGCCATCAGCGTCAAGGCCGGAAAGTGGAAACTGTCATTTAACGGCAACGTCAACGCACACTACATCTATTCGCAGTGCGAGAAGCACCCGAGCGTGGTGGCCGGAGGACTGGCCTGCGTGGCGAGCAACGGGTCCTCTTCGGTCACGAACGGTCTGCTGCCGGCGGCCCTGACGGTCAGCGGCTCGACCGTCCAGGACGGCTACCACATCGGCTTCACCTTCGGGCTCTATCCGGGCATCAGCACCAACGATGGCGGCAGCCCGAATCTGCAGGTCGGCACCTCCAACTTCGGTCATACCGCCCTCGGCACGGCCGGCCTCGATGTCCGCCAGGCGTTCCTCACGGTCGGCAACAAGCACTTCGGCACCATCATGGCCGGCCGCAACATCGGACTGTTCGCCTCCGATGCGATCCTC
>JAKCEJ010000315.1 GCA_021838065.1 Pseudomonadota bacterium | reverse complement strand
CGGCGTGATCCGCAACAACATGATTTATCATGCCCCCGGCGGCGGTCCTTTCGCAGACACTGGAATCGCGCTCACCGACAGTCCGGGCACACAGGTCTACAACAACACGATTCTGCTGCAGAGCGACTATCCGCGCGCCATCGAATATCGTTTTCCCGTCACCCGGGGCGTCTTCATCGCGAACAATCTGAGCAACCGGGCAATTGCCTCTCGTAACGGCGGACGCGCAACAGTGACTCACAACGTCACCGACGCGACCGCGCAATGGTTCGTGGACGCTGCGACCGGCGACCTGCGCCTCGCTTCCGCGATACCGCAGGTCGTGGCCGCCGGTGTACCCATCGCGGCACTGAAGGACGACTTCAGCGGCAAAGCCCGTCCCCGTGGAGTGAATCCGGATATTGGCGCCGATCAGTGGTCGATGCGCTGAGTCGCTGCTCCGGCACCCCGAAGCGTGCCGGATCGCTGCAGCCGGTTGACGGACGCCGCTCGGCGCCGCTCAGCCTCGCACCAGCGCGTCGAGTCGTCCGGCGACAGGACAGGGCGCAACGCGCCTCGTATGAACGTGCGACTGCAGGAACACTCAGAATGCAGGATCACTCATGAGGATGCTGTTGAAGACTTCTCGGGCGGCCTGGGTCGCCACACTCACCGTGGCCGTGCTCTCCCCGGCTGGTGCGGCTCAGGACGGACGCTATCGCGCACTGCCGAGTGAGATACCGGCGCACTTCAAGCCGGTCACGCACAGCTTCGATTACATCCGGCGCGACGTGATGATTCCCATGCGTGACGGCGTCAAGCTCAATACGGAGATTTTAATTCCCAGGGGCGTGAAACATGCCGGCATCCTGCTGACGCGCACTCCCTACGACGCCACCGGCATGACCTCGGGCGGCCATAGCCCGAGACTCGGCGTCGAACTACGCGGCGATGACGATCTCACCCGCGTGCTCGTGCAGGAAGGTTTCATCCGCGTCGTCCAGGACGTGCGCGGGAAGTTCGGCTCGCAGGGTGATTACGTCATGAACCGCCCCGTGCGCGGGCCTCTGAACCGCACTCCGGTCTCCGAGGCCACGGACTGCCGGGACACGATCGATTGGCTGGTCAAGCACATCGCACAGAGCAACCGCCGGGTCGCCGTCATCGGCACCTCCTATGACGGCTTCGAAGCGCTGATGTGCGAGATTCATCCGGCCCCGGCATTGAAGTTCGTCATTGCCGAGAACCCGATGGTCGACGGATGGATGGGTGATGACTGGTTTCATCACGGCGCGTTTCGCGAACAGATGCTCCCCTATATCTACAGCCAGGAGTCCAGCCGCAGCAGTTCGGCGCAGTGGTGGAGCGCCTATCACGACGATTACAGCCAGTACCTGCACGCCGGAACGCCAGAGAAGCTCGCCGCCGAGCACGGCATGGCGCAGCTCGGCTTCTGGCGCAAGCTCCTCGCCAACCCGGCTTACGATGCCTTCTGGCGCGACCAGGCCATGGATAAAGTCCTCGCCCGCCACCGGCTGCGAGTCCCTCTCCTGCTGACCGCGAGCGAGTGGGACCAGGAGGACATCTACGGCGCATTGGCCGTCTACCGCGCACTGGTCCCGAAAGATCCGCAGCATAAGCGAATGTTCCTCGCGCTCGGACCCTGGTACCACGGCCAGGAGAACCTGCCCGATGCCAGTTCGCTCGGGCCGCTCAAACTCGAAACCAATACCGCGCGCTATTATCAGCAGCACATCGCCGGGCCGCTGCTCGCTCATTTCCTCAAGGACGGAGCGCCGCCTGAACACGTGGCTCCGGTCAATGCCTACGTGACGGGCCCGGACCGCTGGGAAGCATTTCGCGCCTGGCCCGGGTGCCAGCCGCGCTGCGTCATCGCGCGCACTGCGCTGTACATCGAACCCCACCATCGGCTCGGCTTGCGGCCGCCGCCGCCCGGCCAGATGCACCGCTACGATGAATACGTGTCCGACCCGGCCCACCCGGTGCCGTACCGGCCCCGGCCGGTTCCGCCGGCTGGCTCACGGAGCTGGCAGACCTGGCTGCTCGGCGATCAGCGTTTTGCAGCTGCGCGAACCGACGTGCTGACGTATGAAACACCGCGATTGCGCACGGCCGTGCGGGTGACAGGTCGCCCGCAGGTGCATTTGTGGGCGTCCAGCAGCGGAACAGATGCCGACTGGGTCGTGAAAGTCATTGACGTCTACCCACCTCAGGACGCGCAACATCCCCAGATGGGAGGCTACGAACTGCCGATCTCAATGGATATTTTGCGAGGCCGATACCGCAAGAGTTATGCGCACCCAGCTCCCCTCACCCCGAACGTGGCATTGCGCTATCGCTTCCACCTGCCCGCGATCGATCATGTGTTCGAACCTGGGCATCGGATCATGGTGCAGATCCAATCGAGCTGGTTCCCGCTCTACGACCGGAACCCGCAGACTTATGTCCCCAATATCTTCACGGCCACCCCATCCGACTACCACAAGGCTGTGGAACGCATCTTCCACCAAGCGCCGCATGACAGCTATATCGCACTGCCCGTGGCCGTGCGCAGCCAACGCCACGAGCAACACTGATCGCGCAGATCCACCGCCGCGCAATGGTGTGAAACAGGCGGCAGGCACCGCGGCGCATGCCTCGCCTGCCGGCACCTCAGACGGCGCTAATCGTGCTCAACAGTTCACCGAAGCGCTCGATCTCCTCGAGCGTGTTGTAGTGCACCAGCGAAACGCGCACCGCACCGCTGTCAACGTTCAAGCCCAACCCTCGCATCAACCGGGGTGCGTACATATGACCATCCCGGATGCCGATGTCCGCCGCCGCCGCCGCCGTGACCACCTCCGCAGGCGCGGCACCCGGGAGATTGAAACATACCGTCGGCACCCGCTCACCGACCCGAGCAGGATCGGCGATGCCATAGACATCCGCACCCAACCGCTCGAGCATCCGCAGCAAGGCTGCCGACAGCGTCTGCTCGTAGGCTTGAATCGCGCACATTGCCGTCAGGCAATTTTCCCGTGTGGCCTCGTTCCCGCAGACCGCTTCAGCGCCAGCCAGCCGACGACCGAGATCTGCCAGATACTCTACTGCGGCCGCCATACCGGCCACGTTCTCGTAGATGAATGTACCGGCTTCGACTTTTCCCGGCGGCGCATCCGGGATGAATTCCTCGCGAAACGTCGGCAGTGCCGCGAGTGCAGAATACCGTCCCCACAGAAATCCCATGTGCGGCGCAAATATCTTGTATCCAGAGCAGACCAGGTAATCACAACCCAGCGCCTGGACGTCGATCGGGCC
>JAKCEJ010000035.1 GCA_021838065.1 Pseudomonadota bacterium | reverse complement strand
ACCGCATGCGCGCCGCCGGCCGCAGCGCGGCTCACCCCCGGGGCGCGGGCCGCGCGCCCCGTGCCGGCGGCTGCGCGAGGGGGGACCCGACCAAGGCCAGGGCCGCTTGCTCGAATCGAGCCTTCGTCTCACCCCTCGCCGCGCATGACCGTCACTGCCGGCGCGACGTGCGTGGGGAACCTGCATTTCAGCACCGCCGGCCACACCGTGGCTCGTGCCCGCATCGGGCGGGCCGCACCCACCGCTGGGGGCAACTTGTCCTCGGAGCCTTCGCTGCACCCCGGGGTTCGGCTGCTGTGATCGCCGGCAGCCGAACCCGGGGGCCTACCCTGACGTGTATCGAACGGGTCTCAGTCGAAGTTGGCCTTGACGCCGACGAAATACTGCCTGCCGAGGATGTCGTAGGTCGCCGCATCCGTCAGCAACGGCGCTCCCGCCACGAACGGCTCCTGTTTGTCGAACAGATTCGTGATGCCTGCCATCACCTGCAGCTTCGAGTCGATCTGATAATGACCATTCAAGTCGAAGTAGCTATAGGCTGGAACGCCGGCATCACCACTGTTCACCCCGTCCATCAGATCAGTCATGGAGGAGATGAAGCGCCAGTGAAGCGCCACCCCGAGCGGTCCGCGCGCATAGCCAAGCATGGTGTTGGCCTTCCACGCCGGATGGGAAAGATCCGAAATGCTCGCCCCGTCCGCCGCGATGGCCGAGTACGTGTCGGCAATCGAGCCAGCCAGGTTCACGCTCGGTGTGCCCAATCCCACCACCCGCAGAGACCGCAGGTACGAAACGTAGGTCTGCAGCAACACCCTGCCGGCACGCTGCGGCAGTCCGAGCGCATGCAGCGGGAAGCCCCAATGCGCCTGAATGTCGACACCGTCGGTGGTATACGAGCCGATATTCTGCTCGAACGTCGTCAGGGTCGCGAGCGCGCCACTGCCCTGAGCGCGCGTGATCTGCTGGCAGTAGAAGTTGCTATTCGAATAGCTCGGATTGGCGCCATTCGCATTGAAGCAGTTCTGCAGGACCAGATCGCCCGTCACGGCTCCCACCGCGCCGTTGATCTTGATGTGATAGTAATCCACCGAAGCGCCAAGATCGCGAGCGAGCGCGCCGTGGAAGTGCGGCGTCAACACGAAGCCGAGGGTGTACGTGTCCGCCACCTCGGGCTTCAGGTGAATATTGCCCGCGTACACACCATTTGCGGACGCCTCACCATACGAGTACGTCGACAACAGCCCGGCCGGCACACCCTGCGCCTGACAGAGCGCCGCGACCTGCGCCCCATTCGACCCTGTTCGATATGTGCTGTTGTAGTCGCACGGATCACCCGAGATCGGCACCTGCGCCTGAACCGACGGATTGTAGAGGTCCTGCAGACTGGGAGCGCGGAACGCGCGCTGGAAGCCGCCACGGAAGGCCACGGCATCATTGACCTGCCAGTGCAGGTCGGCCATCCAGGTATTGGCACCACCGAACAGGTTGTACTGCGAGTGCCGCCCCGCCACATCCAGCGAAACGTCCTTGGCAAATGGCATGTTGCGCACCACCGGCACGCGCAGCTCCGCGTACACCTCGCGGACGGTCTGCGTGCCGCTCGTCGAGGAGACCAGATCGTAGGATGGCGAGATGATCTGCTGCGGCAGGTTGGGCGCGTAGGCCGGCAACGTATTGACCGCCGGATTGATGAGCGGAGAAGCCTGATAATCGAAGGTGTCGCCGCGGTAATCGGCGCCCAGCGCGAACTTCAGATCCCCCTCAGGCAGTTTCCACAGCGTGCCAGTGAGATCGCCTTCGAAGTATTTCTGGGTCAGCACGTTGATGTTCGTCGCCGTACCGTCGACGTATTCCAGGCAGCCCTTGCTCATCGGATGGTTGCCGAGCGGATTCCAAGCGTAGCCGACGCAGCTGTTGCCACCGCCCCCGAGATAGTTCGCCGTGCCATACATGATGGTCTCCAGCGCCGGGAGATTGATGGTGTTCTGCTCATAGTTGTTGAAATTCGTCTGCCCATACGACCCGAACACGTTCCAGACGAGGCTGGTCGAGCCGATTCCGCCCTTCAGGCCAGCGGTGAGCTGATAGTCGTTGTAGTCGAAGCGCTCGATACGGGGTCCCAGTGCGGTTGCCCACTGCTCGACCACCAGCGGTCCCGCGCTCGGCGAGGTCTGCGCCCCGATGAGCGTCTGGAGCGCTGCATTGCTCTGGACGAACGGGTTGTTCAACGGGACCAGAAGAGGCTTCGGATTGCCGTTAAAGAACGCGCCGCCCTGCAGGTCCTGAGCGGTCGAGTGCATGAAATTGATCTGCCCGTACGCCTCCAGATTGTCGTTGAACTTATACGCTACGTGCGAAAACAGATTGTAGCGACGCATGGGCACCTGCGCCGCGAAATAAGGTCCGAGTTGCGCCACAATCTGCTGGCAGTTCGGGCTTATCGCCAGCCCAAGAGTCTTGCCCGTCGGCCGGTAATTCTGCACGCAGTTCGGCGCGTCGCCGGTCGTAAAGATCGTGCCATCGTTGTTGACGCCGAAGAATCCCGGGTACGTCCCCGTGCCGCTGAGGGGCGTCGTGCCCGAGTATTGCGCGAGCACTGCATTGACCGCAGCGACCGGCACGCCACCCAGCGCAAATCGTCCTTCAGGCGGGAACGGGACGGTGCGCGCGAACTGCGGGCTGTTGAAAAACGACAGTTGATTGCCCGTGACTGATCCGCGTTCGTTGTATTCCAGATCGACGACCGCATTTCCCTTGTGGTGTGCGAAGTTTCCGCCCATCAGCACACTGAAGCTGTCCTCATTTCCATAGCCCGCGGTGGCCCCGCCGTGCTGGTAAGACAGCTGCACGCCGCTGAAATGCCGGCGCAGGCGGAAGTTGACCACGCCCGCGATGGCATCCGAGCCGTACACCGCGGAGGCGCCACCGGTAATCACATCCACGCTCTTGATCAGCGCCATGGGTATGACGTTCAAGTCCACTGACCCGGCAGGACTGGTGGGCACCAGGCGCTGGCCGTCAAGCAATACCAGTGTTCGCTCGGCGCCAAGTCCGCGCAGATCGGCATAGGATTGACCGCCCTGGAAGCCGGTCGCGCCCTGCACGTCGCCGACCTCCGTCTGCCCCTGGCCGGCGGCGAACTGCGGCATCTGGCCGAGGGCGGTATCGAGCGACACTTGTCCGACGGCGGCGATCTGCTGCGCCCCGACCGTCACCAAGGGGCTTGAGGAGGCGTTGCTGCGGCTCGCGATCAGGCTGCCGGTCACGACCACCTCGGCGAGTGAGCCGCCCGGCGCAGCAGCCGCAGCGCCGGAGGCAGCCGGCTGCGGCAGGTTCTGCGGCGCCGGATCGGCGGCCGGCGGATCGGCGGCCGGCGGATCGACGGCCGGCGGGTCGGCGGCCGAGGCCGCGCCGCTCGCGGGCGGATCGCTTGAGAGATCCGCAGTACGCGCCCCGCGCTTGAGGATCATGAGCGCCCCGGAGGGCGATCGCTTGACGATGAGTTGCGTCCCGGCGAGCAGCTTGCTGAGAGCATCCTGCGCCGTATAGTCCCCCACCAGGGAAGCCGCGTGGGAGCCGGCGACCACGGACTGGGTGAAGATCACGTCCTTGCCGCAGATCTGCGCGTAGGTCTGCAGCGCCTCGGACATCGGCTGGTGGTTGATCTGGAAATGGAACAGCCGGCCGTGGGCGGCCGCTGCGGTGGCCATCAAACCGGCCACCGTGGTGAACACGGCGCGCGCGAGCGGCCGATGTTGAGCACCCTGGCACTGCGTTGAGGCCGAGCGCCGCTTGCCGCTCACGGCGGCAGACGAAGAATCCGACTTGAACATGTGTTCCCCCCAGATAGATTGCGTGTCGCAAACCGGCCCGCCGTTTGTTCTTGGGCCTTCCTGGGAATAGACGCCGCGGCGCGGAAAATCCTCCTGTCGGTCGCGATCTTTGCGGAAAAACAACACCGCGCCCGGCCACCGGGCGGATGCTCCGCTAATGCGATCGAACGGTCAGATCCGGCGCCTGAGGGGACCGAAAGGTCAGCACCACCTTGCCGTCGGGCTGCTCATGTGCCTTCACCGGCAGGTAGCTCACGATGGTGCTGACGAAGCCGTCGACATCACCCTCCTGGTAGACGCCGCTGATGCGCATGGCGGCCGTACGCGCATCGCCGGCAACGATCGGTTCGGGGATATACCGATCGATGCGCGTGAGCACCTGCGATAGCGACTCGTTCTTGAACACCAGCTGGCCGCGCTGCCAGGCCGTCACGCGGCGCACGTTCACCCGGCTCACACTCGGCGGGGCGTGCGCCGCGAGCACCAGCTGCTCGCCCGGATCGAGCGCAATGCGCTTCCAGTCGGGTGGAATGCCCGTTACCGCCACATCGACCAGCTGGGGGCTGACCCCAGGTTCCCCGACCGGCGCGAAGGCCCGCACCGAGGCGTTCGCGGGCAGGATCACCACGTGCCCTTTCAACAGCGTCACCTGCATCTCCGAGCCGATGAGGTTGACGTCGAAAGCCGTGCCGGTCGCCACGACCTTGTGACCGTCGGCGGTCACCGTGAAGGGCCGCTGCGGATTGTGGGCCACGTCGAAGCGCGCCTGCCCTCTGAGCAGTGCCAGCGTGCGCGCATCGGCAGTGTAGCGCACCGTGACCTCGCTGCTGGCATCGAGGGTCACCCGCGACCCGTCGGCCAGGCGCACCGAGCGCTGCTCGCCGGGGCCGGTCGTGTAGACCGTGGGACGATAGTGCCACCACAGCGCACCGGCGGTGAGCGCGATCAGCACCGTGGCGGCGGCCGCCAGGCGAGCCGGCGGGCGGCGCAGCTTGGCGCGCAGCCAATTGCTGCGCAGCACGCTGTGCGCATGCACCAGCGCGGCGCGGCGCAGGCGGATCACCGCCGGCGAGATCGATTGCTCGCCGAGGAACACCCATGGGTTCTGCACCGCGCGCCAGGCCTGCTCGTTGGCCGGATCCTCGGTGAGCCACGCCGCGAAGCCTGCGCGGAACAGATCCGGCGACTCGGTCAGCCGGATGCGCCAGGCGGCGGCCTGCTCGATGTTGCGCCCGGGATTGGACTCGGCGCGCGGGCTCATTGTCCACCACATCGTGCCGCAAGATGGACCATCGCGCGCATCACGTGCTTCTCCACGGTGCTTTGCGCGATGCCATAGAGCGCCGCGATGTCCTTCTGCTTCATGTTTTCCAGGCGAAAGAGGATGAACACGTTGCGGGTCAGCTCACTCAGCTCACCCAGTGCTTGCAAGACCTGCGCCAGGCTCGCCTCCCCGAGCGTGACCCGCTCGGGCGAGCGCTCATCGATCAGCCCCTCCGGGGCCGCCTCCTCGCAATCCTCCACGGCCGAATCGAGCGCGCTCGGGCGGCGCGCGGCGCGGCGGCGCAGATCCTTCAGCAGATTGGCCGCCACCGTGAACACATAGCTTTCCGGCCGCTGGATGGCCTCGGTCTCCCCGGCACGGATGACGCGCAGCAGCACCTCCTGGGCCAGGTCCTCGGCATTGTCCCGGTCGCGGACCCGGCGCAGGAAATAACTGCGCAGCGGCGCGGAGAAGCGCTCGGCCAGCTGGTTGCCGGCGATGAGTGCGGCTTTCTCGGGCGGTGGGCTCATGGTGCGCGGTTCTGCGGCCGTCTCGTCAGGTTACGCTAACACACCCGCCGCCCTCAGCCCAATCGGGCAAAAGCCAGCAGCGCCAGAGTCACGACGATCGCCCCGCCGATGCGGATCGCGATCTGCGCAAAGGGCATCAGCTCCATGCGCTCGGCGGCGGTGAGGATGGCCACTCCGCCGGTGCCGCCCTGCCCGGCATGCGTGGCGTTGACGATCGCCGCCTCGATCGGATGGAGCTTCACCGCTCGCCCTACCCAGAAGCCGACGCCCACCAGCGTGATCACGGTGGCGGCGATCGTCACCAGGTTCGCCGGCGCGAGCGCCGAGAGCAGGCTCTCCCACGGCGTCCACGCCACACCGACCATGAACAGCAGCGGATAGGTACCCACCTTGGCGAACATCTGGAACACCGCGTCCGCCCCGAGCTCGAGCCGCCGTGTCACCGCCCAGCCGAGCTTCATCGCCACCGCCAGCACCAGCATCACCACCGGCGCCGGCAGCTTCCACGCCTGGTACGCCATCTTGCCGATCAGATACAGCGTGACCGCCGTGAACGCGCCGGTCGCGATGCTGAGCACATCGAGGTGCGGCGGCGGCTCATCGCGGCGCAGGAACTCATCGGCCTGCTCTCCGGGCTGCAGCCGCCCACCGCCGCTCAGGTCCGGACGGCGTTTGCCGAGCAGGTTCAGCCCGCCGGCGAGCAGGATCGCGAAGAAGCTGCCGATCATGACCGCGGGCAGGATGAGCGCAAACTGGCCGCCGAAGCCCTGGTGCAGCACCCCGGCATAGCCGAGCGACAGCGGCACCGCTCCATCGCCGACGCCCCCGGCCATCACCGGCAGCACGACGTAAAACAGCGCGTGCTCGACCCCTAGGCCGAGGGCCGCGCCCACCGCGGTGCCGACGATCACCGCCGCGACGGTGCCGGCGGCGAGCGGCGCAAAAATCTTCACGAAGCCGCGGATCAGCACGCTGCGGTCCATCGCGAAGACGCTGCCGACGATCACCGCGGCGATGTAGAGAAAGAGGTAATCGGAACTCTTGGTGAAGACGCTCACCGCGCTCACGAGGGGCTTGGGCAGAAGGTGGTAGTAGACGAGCGCCGACGGCAGGAACGTCGCCACGATCACCGCGCCGCCGACCATCCGCAGCCCCGGGATGGACTGGCCGATCGCCGCGCACAGGAACGACAGCAGCACCGTCACGCCGATCATCATCGGCAGCCCGGTATCCACCTTGCCGCTCATGACGAAGTAGGCGAGCGCCAGGGCGAGCACCACCCCGACGGGCACCGGCACCACGCCCAGCCGCCAGTCCATCATGCGCTGCAGGGCCTGGGCCCAGGGCGGCGGGGTGTCGTTCATCTAGTCAACCTCCAGCGTATGAATGACAGGCGGCCGCCCAGGGCGGTGCCCGGGGACGCAATTGAAGCCCCCTACTTGAGCACAGACGTCCGGACGGGGCAAATCCTCCAGCGCCCCGCCCTTGAGCGCTCAGGCGCTCGCGAACAACCGGTCAGCCACGAAGGGATTACTGCGCCGCTCGGCCCCGAAGGTCGACATCGGCCCGTGCCCGGGCACGAACCGCACCTCATCGCCGAGCGGAAAGAGCCGCTCGCGAATCGAGCGGATCAGCGCCGGGTGATCCCCGCGCGGGAAGTCGGTGCGGCCGATCGAGCCGGCGAACAGCACATCGCCCACCCAGGCGCACCGCCCGGCACGGTGGAAGAACACCACGTGTCCCGGGGTGTGCCCGGGGCAGTGCAGCACCTCGAGCGTCTCATCGCCCACGCTCACCGTATCGCCGTCCTCGAGCCAGCGGTCCGGCTCGAAGGCCTCCGCGGGCGGCATGCCGAACTGCGCCGCCGCCGCCGGCAGCGCCTCGATCCAGAAGCGGTCGGCGCGCTGCGGGCCTTCCACGGGGACTCGCCGCTCGCGCGCGAGCTGCGCGGTGGCGGCGCAGTGATCGACATGGCCGTGGGTCAGCAGAATCTTCGTCAGCGTCAGTCCCCGCCGATCGGCCTCTGCGAGCACGCGCGGCAGATCCCCGCCCGGATCGACGATCGCCGCGCGGTCGTGCTCGTCCCACAGCAGTGAGCAGTTCTGCTGAAAGGGCGTGACGGGGACGATCAGGAACTGCATTGCGCCCTTCAGCCGATGAGCTGCGCCAGGCGATCGCCCGCCGCCTCCGGCGCCGCGTCGCTCACGCTGAGCGCGCAGCTGCGCCCGCGACGCGGCGCGTACAACTCGGGCAGCGTGACTTTGAACAGTCCCACGGTGAGCGTGTCGGTCGCGGCCGCCAGGTGCATCAGCCCCGAATCGGCGCACACGAAGCACTCGGCGGCATCGATCACGGCGGCCACCTGGCGGGTGTGCCGCGAGGAAAACCCCGGTAATTCCGGCAGCGAGGCATGGCCCGAGGGCGGGCGGATCTCGATGAGACGGGCATCGGGCATTCGGGTGCGCAGCTCAGCAATCAGCCGCCGCCACCACTCGAGGCCAAAGCGCTTGGCGCCGGTAGCGTGGGTAGCCACCGCGACGATCCGCCCCGGGGCATCGGGCGCCACGAGGCGGCCGATCTGCTCGCGCCCGTACGCACGCTCGGCCTCGGTGAGACGCACGCTGAGCGTCACTTCATCGGCGCTCGAGGATTTGGGGTCGAGATTGAAGAGCGCGCGGCGCGTGAGGTACACCGGGTAGGCGCCCATGTGCCGCGGCGCGCCCTGGAACGGAATGCTGACATCGACCCCCTGGCGCTTGCGCGCAATCGCAAAGCCGATCTTCAGCCGCCCGGCGAGCCAGCGCGTCAGGAAGCGCGCAGTCCAGGAGTTGGGGCACGGATCGATGATGACGTCGTAGCGCATGTGCCGCACCCGCAGCAGGGTGCGCAGGTAGCGCAGCGGATGACGCACCCCCCGGAACGGCAGCGCGTGCACGCGGCGCACGGCGGCAAATCCCTGGAATACCTCGGGGGCGGCCGGACAGGCCGAGAGGATCTCAATCCTCGCCTCCGGCAGCGTGTTCTGCAGTTCCTCGACCAGCGGCGTCAGCAGCACCGTGTTGCCGAGGCGCGTATTGGGACGGCAGATGAGGATGGTCGGGCCAGCACCAACCTCGGGGCGGACACTGGGTGCCGCGGCAGGAAACGTTTCAGCCGGGAGCATCGGCGCATTGTCGCCCATGTTCCGGGCGTAGAACAGGGCTGTGCGGCAGCGCTATTGCACGCTGTAGCCGCGCGCCTGCAGACAGGCCGTGAACGCGCGGCGGTAATCGCTGCGCATCTGCGGGGAGGCCTGCGCATCCTGCTGAGCACGCACGGGATTGAAGCCGCTCTGGGAGACCGCCCAGCGATTGCACGCGTAGCGGTCGCTGGCCGTCTGCTGCGAGCTCTGGCCCTTCAGCGGCGTGACCCGCAGAGCGAGCACCCCGTTGGCGCCCCCGCCGGGCGGCTGCGGCGGCGGGCCCCCGGCCGGCGCGCCGGAGGCATCCGCCACTGGAGGCGGATCGGCGACCACGTACCCGTCGTAGTAGGGATTCCAGGTGTAGTAGACCCGATTGACGTAGTAGTAGGGCACGCCGCCGAAGGTGATGGTCATGGCCCCGAACGGAACGGTCGCCATGAACCAGGGATAGTTCCAGCCGTAGTTGACCGGCGGCCAATACAGACCGTTCCAGTAGCCCCCGACCCACAGCGCGCCGCGCCAGCGTTCACGATCCCAATCCCCGCCGTTCCACCCGGCGTGCCAACGCTGACCGTCCCAGCCGCCTGGCCATTGTGCGTGCCAGCCGCCCCGATCTGCGCCCCGCCAGCCGCCGCCCTGCCAGCCGCCGTGCCCGTGCCAATCGCCGCGCGCAGCGGGACCGGCGTGCCATGCCGGCCCACCGCGGCCAGCCCAATGGCCCCCGCGCGGCGCTGCGCCGCCGTGCCAGCCGGGGCCGCCCGCATGCCAGCGCGGTCCACCGAAGTGACCCCCGTGCGGCCCGCCGAAATGCCCCCCGCGCGGCCCGCGGCCGGCCGCGAAGTGCCCGCTGAAGTCGTGCCCGTGCGGCGGATCGGCATAGGCCGCCCTCGGGACGAGCCACATCGCCAATGCCATTGCGGCCACGAGGACGGCCGAGGCACGCGCGCCTGCGCGCCACGAGACGGCACGGCCAGAGGCCTGCCCCTGGGGCAGATGGGATCGGGACGGATCGAGGACGCGACGCATCCCGGCCGGGCTTTGACTGAACATCGTGATCCTCCTGCGGGCCCGTCATGCTCCCGGCCCGCAGGCCGGGAGACTGCGATGCACTACATTAGACCACCGGGGCGGCGCTGCGTTCAAACCCCCCGGCTGCCGAGCAGCCGGGCCGATGCCGCTCGGCCCGAATGCCGCTTACCCAGCCGAGACGTCGCTGACCCGGACCCGGAAAACGTGACCCGGCTCACATTGCGGCCCCGCAATGGCCCGCGCGGCGGTGAACCGGCGCTTGCGACCTGCCGGCCGTGGGCCGGGCGGCTGGCTCGGACTCCATTTGCGAATTCCGATGTTCTGGGGCTTCCAACCGACTGTTTGGGCGTTTCCGGGGATCTGCAAATCCAGGCCCTAGCGTGCGTATCGGAACGCAAGGCGGGGCAGCTTGGTGTCTGATCATTCTCTTGCCGCTGAGGGCCATCTCGGGCTACGCCCTCGAGCCTCCCCGCCGGGACGGTTCTATCATCCTGATTGACGCGCCGCACCCGCTGGCGCCTCAGATCCCCATTTTCTCCGCCCGCCCACGCGTCCAAAATTCCGAGCAGTCACACGTTGCCCGGCATTCTTGCGCCCGAAGACTTGCAAGCTGCAGAACATTTGATGGCGTGACGGCACTCATCAGACCGGCATCGCGACAGCGAAGGTCATGCGAGAGCCCGCCGCCCCGGCGAGTCTCCTGGGCGCCAGGAGCGTCTGCCGTCGACCGCGCCGAGCCTCTGGCACGGACCTTGGCCATTGCGGCATAGATTCGCCCTGTGTGGCGAGCGCATGCCGAGATTCGCGGTACGCGGTGAGCTCAGATGATTGCGAACAACTGCAGGAGGTCATTAAAATCAATCAACTAAGGTCTCAGGTGCCTCTGAGTCCACAGCGCACAGACTCGCAGGAATGCCCGGCCGCCCAACTGCTCGAGTCTACGCACCGCCGCGGACGCCGATGCACGACAGCAGTAGGGGGCGTTGAGACTCTATGAACGCTACTGGCAGCTTGGAAGTCGCTGAAATTTCCGCTCCCGGACGTCTGCCGTTTGAACTCGCCCCAGCTTGGGCCGCGTTCGCCTTGATTTCACTGACTCTAGTTGGTTGCGCGACGACAAATGGATCTCGCGGAGTCCGCAGCGTCCCATGCACGCACGGCTGTCCTGAAGCACCCGCGAACCTCCAAAGGGAACTCAAGTCCGGTGATGCCGAGGCAGAACTCGCGATGGGCCTGAGGGAAAATGACAACGCGCACTATGCCGATGCGGATTATTGGTACCGGCAGGCGGCCGAACAGGGCGATGCGCAAGCGCAGTTCGATCTAGGCTTCGACTATGCCGTGGGCCGGGGCGTGGTCCAGAACAGCGTCAAAGCCGACCGTTGGTACCGCAAAGCGGCCGACCACGGATATGTATCTGCCGAAGTCAATCTTGGCACGGCCTATTACCTCGGCCGGGGCGTTGAGAAGAGTTACCGCCAAGCGGCCACGTGGTATGGCAAAGCGGCCGCGCGGGGCAATCCGCAAGCGGAAACTACGATTGGCTACGCCTACTTCGTAGGACAAGGCGTGAAGCGCAACGACGGCGACGGGGTCCACTGGTGGCGCCTTGCGGCGCAACACGGAAATTCAGAGGCCGAATACGACTTGGGATACGCCTATGCCGTGGGGCGCGGTGTCGCGCAGAACAGCACGACCGCGAATCGTTGGTATCAGAAGGCTGCCGCGCAGGGATATATCAAGGCGCAGAATGCCGTTGCGGCCGACTATCAGTACGGGCGAGGCGTTCCACAGAGTTTTGCGACGGCAAATTTGTGGTACCGAAAGGCAGCCAAGCGAGGGTTGGCCGCTGCGCAGTACGCACTCGGTTACAACATCGGACTCGGATTCGGCGCCACGCAGAGCTACCCGACTGCAAACCACTGGTTTCGCAAGGCTGCCATGCAGGGATTTCCCGCCGCGGAGTTGGCACTCGGCATTGACTACACGTTGGGTCGGGGATGCACCGCCAACCCCAAAACCGCAGACGTTTGGTTGCGCAAAGCAGCGGCGCAGGGAGTGCCCCCTGCGGAGTACATTCTAGGGTTCGACTATGATGCGGGACACGGCGTTACACGAAATACAACATCGGCACATCACTGGTTCCGCAGGGCGGCGATGAGTGGATGGGGGCCCGCAGAGGCCGCTCTAGGGATTGATTACACCGTCGGTCGAGGGACCCAGAAGAATTACCACAAGGCCTACGTTTGGCTACGCAGAGCAGCCGCTCAAGACGTCATTCTCGCCGAGTACTACCTCGGCGCCGCATATTACAAGGGCCGCGGCATTGCAAGGAATGTCGCGCAGGCAAATCGCTGGTGGAAAGAGGCCAGAGCCCGAGGACAGGGGTATTTGTCCAATGTGGCCAGAAATTGTCGCCGGATGGAACGGGCGGGCTATTTCGCACAAAGGTATAAGCAGGCCAATCGGTCAGCTTCCACGGGGCGCGCGGTCGGCACGAGCCCGCCGGAATTCAAGCGGGATTTCCCGTTGACCTGCGGCTTCTATCCCGAGATTTCCCAGGTGCTCGGCGAGCGAGGTACCGCGATCGTTCGCATCTGCATAGGCAAAGACGGTCAACTTCTACACAAGCCGACCATTGCACGATCCTCAGGGATACGCCGTCTCGATGCGGCAGCCCTACGGTATGCATCGGCCACGTCGGGTCGATGGAAGCCGGCGCGGCGCAAGGGCAAGCCCATCAGTTTTTGCGCGAAACTGCCCGTGCGGTTTTCAATATCAAAGCCAGGTGAGATTGCGGGCTGGCCGGGCGCATCGACTGTGGCTGAGAGAAATATTCCGAGGCGATAGGGTCCCGCGCCGAGACGAGAAGCCGTCCGCAGCTGCACGGCGAGTTTGCCGCGAGCCCGGTTCGAGGCTGCCACAGAGTGGAACTGCCCACTGGGCCGACCGTTTGTCACAGCATGGTGCGTCGTCCATGAACAGCGGGCTCACGCCCTTGCGAGAGCGTCCGCCCAATGATCGGCAGGCTGGCGATTCAAGACCCCTCGATCAAGGCCGCGAATTGATCGAACGGCACCGCCCTCGCCTGCGACCTCAACGTCCTCGTGCGGCCCTTCATGGCCGATATTTTCGCGAGCACACTCGTGAAATTCGCGGCGGAAGCGGCGCACTGCCGCTGGTCCTCTTCTCGATGCCTGCGCCAGGCAGTATGCAACGTGAGGCTGCCGGAATTTCGGTTGGCGTTTGACAGCACTCGCCGTGCCGAGACTCACATGGCCGTTCGCAAGGACTTGCCCGCTTAAGGCCAAATCAATCGCACGCTGTTGAGTTTTCGGGCTGACGGACACCGCAATCCGGTGGGAGCGAGAGCCGATGCTCCACCGGGAACGCTCTGTCGAACCGGCGGCCTACGCCTCAGGCGCATCCTGCGCGGTCTCCGAGACGCTCGCGCCGCCCGGTTGATCCAACGGCTCTGACTCCGCCGCAGCTTCGGGCTCGGCCGCGGCTCCGGCGGAGCCGGATTTCGGGGCTCCCGGCGCCGCGGCGGCGGCGCGGTCCGAGGATGGCCCGTCCGGCGAGTCCGCGACGAGCTTCACCGGCGGCGCCTCGTCGTGCCGCCGCTGCAGCATCAGGGTGTTCTCCAGGTGCAGCGCGATGCCCTCGGGGAGAATCTCGATGGTCTTGGTCGAGCTGCGCGGCATCGGCACGCGCGTGATCAGGCAGTAGTTGACGATCGCCGCGGCGATGAGCGGCATCGTGTAGGTGCGCTTCACGATGCTCTCCTGGTGCTGCGGCCGGATCGAGAGCACGACGCTGCGCGAGCCGTCCTCCTCGCCAGCATGCATCGCCACCTCCACGAGCACCGCGTTGGCCGGCCAGCGGCCGTGCTTGATCTCGAGCTCTATGATTGCGTCGACGACGGTGTCGAATGGCAGCAGGAGACGGCGCGACTCGTGGATGAGGGTGTTGGCCATGGTGCTCCTGTCGCCGTGTTGTTTTGTCTTCCCGCCGCGCCCCCGCAGCGAGCGCCGGGCGATTGGGCGCAGTATATCCGGAAAATCCCGCGCCGCCATGCGCCCGGCGGCACCGTGCGAGCGCAACATTCGAGTGCGGACGCTCAGGCCGCCGGCACCACGGTCCCGACCGCCTCGCCGAAGCCGATGCGCACAAACCCCGGCCGCTCGCACCACCCCCTGAGGATGACCCGATCGCCGTCGGCGAGAAACCGGCGCTGCTCGGCGTCCGGCAGCGTCAGCGGCTGGGTGCCGCCGGCGGTCAGCTCCAGCAGCGAGCCGGCCGCGCCGGGCTCGGGGCCGGACTGCGTGCCCGTGCCGAGCAGATCGCCCGGCTCGAGATTGCAGCCGTTGACCGTGTGGTGCGCCACCATCTGCGCGATCGACCAGTAGCTGTCGCGGAAATCCGATTGCGAGAGCCGCGCCGGCGAGAGCGCGCGCTCGCGCATCGCCTGCGTCTCGATCGCCACCTCGAGCGCGATCTCGATGGCGC